>NZ_JBEAAM010000020.1:0-70890 GCF_040066175.1 Fontimonas sp. SYSU GA230001 | reverse complement strand
TCCTCCGATGATCCCGCCGCCCCGCCGGCCTTTCAGGCTCACTTCACGTTGGAATCACGCACCCCCTTCAGGCTCATGTGTCATTGGAAGAGGCTGCGGATAGGCTGCAATGGCCTGCTGTGATAATGTTCGCGCGCCTCCGGACGCTGCGGACGCGGTGCCGGACTCACCCGATCACAACCGTGGCGCAACGCCCCGCACAACTCATCCATGAATGCAGAAATGTCCCTGACCCACCTCGTGCTGCAGGCCAGCGCGCTGGCACAGGTGGTTCTGGTAATCCTTCTCGCCGCGTCGGTGTTCTCGTGGGCGGTGATCCTGTCCAAGCGCAAGCTGCTGTCCACCGCGATGGAGGAGGCCGAGAAGTTCGAGGACCGCTTCTGGAGCGGCGGCAACCTGGCGCATCTGTACGAAGACCGGCGGCGGGCCGGTGACAACCAGGGGTTGGCGGCGATCTTCCTGTCCGGCTACGAGGAATTCACGCGCCAGCAGACCGCCGGACAGGCCGACCACGACTATGTGATCGCCGCCGTGCAGCGGCAGATGCGCGTCGTTCAGGTCCGCGAGGTCGAGAAACTCGAAGGCGGTCTGGCGATCCTGGCGACCATCGGCTCGACCAGTCCCTATGTCGGTCTGTTCGGTACCGTCTGGGGCATCATGAACGCGTTCATCTCGATCGGCTCGGCCAAGCAGGCCTCGCTGGCGACGGTGGCGCCGGGCATCGCCGAGGCGCTGATCGCCACCGCGATGGGCCTGGCCGCCGCGATCCCGGCGGTCATCGCCTACAACTTCTTCACGCGCGGCGTCGAGAAGATGGAGTCGCGCTTCCACACCTTCGCCGACGAGATGATCGGCATCATCGACCGCGGCCTGCGGCACGGCCAGAAGTCGTAGATCGCATGGCCAAGCGCAAGCTCTCGTCCGACATCAACGTCGTGCCGTACATCGACGTGATGCTGGTGCTGCTGATCATCTTCATGGTCACTGCGCCGCTGCTGACCCAGGGTATCGGCGTCGATCTGCCGGACACCAGTGCGGAATCGCTCAGCACCCAGGACGACGAGGTCGTTCTGTCGGTACGCAAGGACGGTGCCTACTACCTGAACATTGGCGAGAACCAGAAGTCGCCGCTGTCGGACGAGGAAGTGGTCCAGCGCATCGGTGCCGTCGTGCGCAACAAGCCCGACCGGCTGATCCTGGTCCATGGCGACGCGGCCGTGCCCTACGAGCGTGTCGCGCATGGCATGGCGCTGCTGCAGGAAGCCGGCGCACGCAAGGTCGGGTTCGTCACCGAACCGCGCGAGGAAGCGCCCCGTCGCTGATGGTCGAACGCCGTTATCTCATCATCGCGGCGCTGCTGCACGTGCTGCTGTTCGCACTGCTGTTCGTCAGCGCGTTCTTCACCCGCAAGGTGGTCGCGCCGCCGGTGTTCGAGGCCGTGCTGATCGAGGATCCAGCCGCCGCGCGCGCGCGCGCCGAGCAGGAGCGCCAGCGCCAGGAACAGGAGCGCAGGAAGCTGGAACAGGAGCAGAAACTCCAGGAACAGAGAAAGCTCGAACAGCAGAAGAAGGAACAGGAGCGCAAGGCCCAGCAGGAACAGGCTGCCGAGGAGGCGCGCGCCCGCTTGCAGGAAGAGCAGCGCCGCAAGCGCGAGGAGCTGGAGCTGAAGGCGGAAGCCGAACGCAAGCGCCAGGAAGAGGCGCGCAAGCAGGCCGAAGAGGAAAAGAAGCGTCAGGACGAACTCAAGCGCAAGGCCGAGGAAGAGGAAAGGCGCATCGCCGCGGAGCGGCAGCGTCAGCTCGAGGAGGAGCGGCAGCGCCAGATCGAGGAAGAGCGCAAGGAGCTCGAACGCCAGAAGAAGCTGCGCGAGGCCGAGGAACGGCGCCGGCGCGAGGAACTGGCGCGGCAGATGGCCGAAGAGGAAGCCGCCCGCATCGCGGCCGAGCGCGCGGCGGCACAGGCCCCGTGGACGGCGGCCATCGTGGACAAGATCCGGCGCAACTGGCAGCGCCCGCCCGGTTCGGCGAACCGTTTCAACTGTCTGGTGCGTCTGGAACAATTGCCCGGCGGCGAGGTCATCAAGGCACAGGTGGTGCGCAGTTGCGGGAACCCGGTCCTCGATCGTTCGGTCGAAAACGCGGTGCTCAAGGCCAGTCCGCTGCCGTCGCCGCCGCGCCCTGACTTGTTCGAGCGCGTGATCAACGTCAATTTCTGCCCTGCAGCCGACGCCTGTTGAGCGGCGGCGCAGATCCGTCAGTCATCGAGTCCACACAACGGTCATGAGAACACTACGCTGGATGGCGCTGTCGCTGGTCGCGGTTTGCACCGTGGCGCGCGCCGAGCTCGAGATCACCGTCACCGGCGGTGACGTCGCGCCCATTCCGATCGCGCTGGTGCCGTTTGCGCAGGTGCCGGAAGTGCAGCTCGACATCGCCCAGGTCGTCGAAAACGATCTGGTGCGCAGCGGCCGCTTCCGCGCACTGCCGCGCCGCGACATGCTGCAGCGGCCGATCGCGCCGGCGCAGATCGACGCCGGCACCTGGCGCGCGCAGGGCATGGACAACGTCGTCGTCGGGCAGGTCGCCAAGAGCGACAACGGCTTCTACGCGCGCTTCTTCCTCGTCGATTCGGTGAGCGGCCAGCAGGTGCTCGGCTATGACATTCCCGCACGCAGCGTCGATCAGATGCGCTATGTCGCGCACCAGATCGCAGACCTGATCTACGAGAAGCTGCTCGGCATGCCGGGATACTTCAATACCAAGATCGCCTACGTGACCGCCCAGGGCGTCGGCTATCAGCGCAGCTTCCAGCTGATCGTCGCCGACGCCGACGGCGAGAATCCGCGCGTGGTCGCGACCTCGCGCGAACCCTTGATGTCGCCGACCTGGTCGCCGGACCGCAAGCAGCTGGCCTACGTCGGTTATGAGCGCGGGCAGTCCACCATCTATCTGCACACGCTGGCCAGCGGCGAGGTCAAGAAGGTGTCGGCGGAGAAGGGCATCAACGGATCGCCGGCGTTCTCCCCGGATGGGCGCTATCTGGCGATGTGCCTGTCCTTCGAGAAGAACCCCGATATCTACATCCTCGACCTGAAGACGGGCAAGCGGCGGCGCCTGACCGACCATTACGGCATCGACACCGAGCCGAGCTGGTCGCCGGACGGCACCAAGATCGCCTTCACCTCGGATCGCGGCGGGCAGCCGCAGATCTACGAGATCGGCATCGAGGGCGGCGACCCGCGGCGCCTGACCTTCGAGGGACGGCAAAACCTGCGTGCGGCCTACTCGCCGGACGGCAATTCGCTCGCGCTGGTGAATTACGACGGAGGGCGCTATCGTATCGGCCTTCTCGACTTGGCGACCGGAGACCTGCGTCTCCTCAGCGACGGCCGTCTCGACGAAAATCCGAGTTTCGCGCCCGGCGGCGCGGTGGTGATTTACGCGACGCAGGGCGCGCGCGGCGCTGAGCTGGCGACGGTGTCCGTGGACGGGCGGGTCCGGCAAAGTTTGCGGCAAGCCAGCGGTGACGTGCGGGAGCCCGCGTGGTCGCCTCTGGTCAAATAACTCATTCTTCACCCCCTTCTTTCGGAGTCACACCATGTTTCGTTCCTACCTGATGCCCTTCACCGTCGCGGCCGCGCTCTTGCTGGGCGCCTGCAGCTCCACCAGCGATCGCAAGGCCGGTGACGGCGTGGACCAGATGTCGGCCCCGTACACGGACCAGATCGCGACGACCCCCGCGGGCGACGGCAGCTTCGACGCGGCCGCCGCAGCCGAACGTGCGCTGACGACGAACCTCATCTACTTCGATTTCGACGACACGGTGATCAAGCCGGAATACCAGTCGGTCGTGGACAGCTACGCGCGCTATCTGACGTCCAATCCGGCCGCGAAGGTGCGTCTGGAAGGCCACGCCGACGAACGGGGCACGCGTGAGTACAACATGGGCCTGGGCGAGCGGCGCGCCAACGCGGTGGAATCCGCGCTGCTGGCCAAGGGCGTCAATCGCGAGCAGCTGTCGGTGATCAGCTACGGCGAGGAGCGTCCGGCGGCGATGGGCCACGACGAGTCCGCCTGGGCGCAGAACCGGCGCGTCCAGATCATCCGGCTCTGATCGTCCGCCAGCCCGGGGGAGGGCAGAGCAATGCTGACCTTGCATCGCGTGAGACAGTCGATCGCCGTCGGCGGCGCCGTGCTGCTGGCCGGCTGTGCCGGCGGCTACGGCGGCCCGATTTCCGGCGGCGCCGACAAGCTGCCCCCCTCGGAGCGGCGCCTGCAGGTGGTCGAGAGCCGCGTCGCCGAACTGTCGCGGCGCCTCGATGCGGCGAACCTGACCGGCATGGACCAGGACAACCTCAAGCTGCGTGACGACGTCCGGCAGCTGCGCGGCGAGGTCGAGCGTCTGCGCTATGAGTTCGACCAGACGCAGAAGCGCGGCCGCGACCAGTACCTGGATCTCGACCGCCGCCTGCAGCGGCTGGAGACCGGCGGTGCGGCGATGCCCTCCGGGATCGGTGCGAAGGTCGAGGCCAGCGGCACGATCACGACGCCGCCGGCGGTGGGGCCGACCCAGGCGTCCTCGGCCGACGGCATCGCGGCGCCGGTGACGATCTCGAGTGGCTCCGGCGCCTCGCCGGAGGAGGAGGGCGCCTATCTGACCGCCTTCGATGCGCTCAAGAATGGCAAGTACGACGACGCCATCCGCGGTTTCAAGGCCTTGCTGGAGAAGTGGCCGCAGGGCCGTTACGCCGACAATGCGCTGTACTGGAGCGGCGAGGCCTATACGATCAAGCGTGATTACAAGTCGGCCCTGGCGGCGTTCCAGGCCGTGCTGCAGCGCTTTCCGAACAGCCCGAAGGGGCCGGATGCCATGCTCAAGGCCGGTCTGACGCAGTTCGAGCTCAAGCAGGATGCGCAGGGGCGCGAGACGCTGAAGAAGCTCGTGGACACCTACCCGCAGTCCAATGCGGCCAAGCTCGCACAGCAGCGGCTCGGCGGCAACTGAGGCGGCGCAAGAACGAGGCGGTGACCGTCTTTGACCCGCGCGGCAGTTGCGGCCGGTCCCCGGCTCAAGATCACGGAGATCTTTCACTCGATCCAGGGTGAAAGTTCGTATGCCGGCTGGCCGACGGCCTTCGTGCGTCTGACCGGCTGTCCGCTGCGCTGTCAGTACTGCGACACCGCCTATGCCTTCCACGGTGGACGCTGGATGGGCATCGGCGAGATCCTGGAGACGGTCGCCGCATTCGGTGTGCGTCACGTCTGTGTCACCGGCGGCGAGCCGCTCGCGCAGAAGGCCTGCCTGCCACTGCTCAGCGCCTTGTGCGACGCCGGCTACGCGGTGTCCCTGGAAACCAGCGGCGCGATGGACATCGCGCCGGTCGATGCGCGTGTCGCCCGCATCATGGACATCAAGACGCCGGATTCCGGCGAAGCCGGGCGCAACCGCTGGGAGAATCTGGCGCAGCTGAACGCGCGCGACGAGATCAAGTTCGTCATCTGCAGCCGTCAGGACTACGAGTGGGCGCGCGAAACCGTGCGCAGCCACGGCCTCGAACGCCTCTGCACCGTGCTGTTCTCGCCGAGCCAGAACCAGATCGAAGCGGCGCAGCTCGCCGACTGGCTGCTCGCCGACCGGTTGCCGGTCCGCTTCCAGGTGCAGCTCCACAAGCTGCTGTGGGGCAATACGCCGGGACGCTGATGAATCTCACGCCCTCCACACCCGCACGCAAGGCCGTGGTCCTGCTGTCCGGCGGACTGGATTCGGCCACGGCGCTGGCGATCGCGCGCGAGCAGGGCTTCGAGACCTGCGCGCTGAGCGTCGCCTACGGCCAGCGCCATGAAGCGGAACTCGACGCGGCGCGCCGTGTCGCCGCCGCCGCAGGGGTCTATCGGCACCAGCTCATCGAGGTCAACCTGGACGCGCTGGGCGGCTCGGCGCTGACCGATCGCTCCATCGCGGTACCGGAAGTGCCGGCCCCCGGCATCCCGGTCACCTACGTGCCGGCGCGCAACACCCTGTTCCTCGCGCTTGCGCTCGGCTGGGCCGAAGTGCTCGGCGCGCAGGACATCTTCATCGGCGTCAACGCGGTCGATTATTCCGGCTATCCCGACTGCCGGCCGGCGTTCATCGAGGCTTTCGAGGCGCTCGCCGCCGTCGCCACCAAGGCGGGCGTGGAGGGCCGGCGCTTCCACATCCATGCACCGCTGCTGCGCATGAGCAAGGCCGAGATCGTGCGCGAAGGCCAGCGGCTGGGCGTGGACTACGCGCTGACCGTGTCCTGCTACCAGGCCGATGCGCAGGGCCGCGCCTGCGGCCGCTGCGACTCCTGCCGCCTGCGGCGCGAGGGCTTCGAGGCGGCCGGCATCGCCGATCCGACGCGCTACCGGGACGCGTAGGACGCACCGCGGGATTCCGGTATCATGCGCGCCCCGCGCGCGAAGGGTCGTTAGCTCAGCCGGTAGAGCAGCTGGCTTTTAACCAGTTGGTCGTTGGTTCGAATCCAACACGACCCACCAGGCGCAACCGTGCCGAGCGCCGCTGCCGCCTGTGCAAGAATGCCGGCACTGATCATCGGGGAAGGCCGGAACACCGTGAGCAACGCTCCGGCGGAATCGGACAAAGCACGCTTCGAGGCCATCGACGGACTGCGCGGTCTGGCGATCGCGCTCGTGCTGCTGTTCCACTTCTGGCAGCAGACCTGGTCGCAGCTGACCGTGGCCGTTCCGGGCACCGGCCTTGCGCTGAACCTCAACGTGCTGGCCGAGACCGGCTTCATCGGCGTACAGCTGTTCTTCCTGTTGTCCGGCTTCTGCATCGCCTGGCCTTATACCAATGGCAGGCCGCTGCACGCCGGCGAGTTCCTGCGCCGGCGCGCGGCGAAGATCCTGCCTTCGTACTGGCTGTGCCTGCTGGTCATCGTCATCTGGTTCCTGCCGCCGCACCTGCAGGAAGTCTGGCCGCGCCATCTGCTGATGAACCTGCTGTTCCTCAACACCTGGACGCCCGAGTACCTGTATCACTCGTTCAACGCGGTGCTGTGGAGTCTGGCGCTGGAGATCCACTTCTATCTGCTGTTCGCCGCGGCGGGCGAGTGGTGGATACGCCGGTCGCGCCGGGTGCTCGTCGCGAGCCTATTGCTGTGGGCCCTGTACGGTCTGTGGACCCTGAGCCGGCCGGTGGAGCTGTTCGACCTGTACCGCCACCAGCTGTGGCCGCACCTGCCGTTCTTCGCCGCGGGCGTGGCCCTGGCGGTGTTCCAGCGGACGCAGCCGCGCCTGCGCGCCGCGGCGCTGTACGGCGGACTGGGCATGGCCCTGTGGGTGGGCGTGGCCTATGCCATCTGGGACGTGCGCCACGATCCGCCGCTGCTCGCCGGCACGCGCTGGCCGACCGCGCTGGAGTATCTGTACATCCCGCTGCTGACGGCAGGATTCGGACTGACCCTGCTCGCGGCCTTGCAGCCGGGTTTCTGGAATCGCCTGTTCTCGCTGCGCTGGCTGTGTGGACTGGGCCTGATCAGCTACAACCTGTACCTCTGGCATCAGTTCCTGATCGTGCGTCTGAAACAGGCGGGGATCCCGCCGCTGCGGGAACTGCACTTCGGCCAGGATCCGCAGTGGCAGCTGGCCATGTGGGTCACGGCAGTGAGTCTCGCGCTGAGCCTGAGCTGGCTGCTGACGCACTATTTCGAAGAGCCCCTGCGCCGGCGCCTGACGACCGGGCCGACGCTGGCGGGCGACCTGCGGGCGTTGCTGACAGCGCCGCTGCGCGCGGGTCTGGGCCGGCGCGCACGCGCCGTCGCGGCAAGGCTGGGCACCCGCCTGCCGGACGTGCCACCGGTGGCGGCTCTCGGGGGCAACGGGCTGCGGGCGCTGCTGTGGCGTCATCGCGGTCCCCTGCTGCTGCTGGCCGCGACCTGGGGTCTGCTCAACGCCTGGCTGCAGATCAACGCACTGCAGATCCGCGACGACGGCATCTGGGCCGGCCATCTGAACATCTGGTCGGACTGGCCGCTGCACATCGCGATGGCGACCGGCTTCGCCGACCGCGCACCGGCACAGTGGCTGTCCAGTCATCCGATGTTCGCGCATGGGCCGCTGATCTATCCCTTCGGGGTGAATCTGCTGTCCGGCCTGCTGATGCGGCTCGGCCTGGGTCTCGATTGGGCGATGACGCTGCCGACCTTCGTCGCCGCGGTGCTGACGCCGTGGCTGCTCTACGCGGTATTCGTGCAGGGACTGCGCAGCCGGCGCTGGGCGCTGGTGGCGGTCGCGCTGTTCTATCTCGGCTCCGGGCTGGGCGGCGTCTCCTTCCTCTGGGACAGCCTGTCCCACGATCGCTGGGACGCCTTGGCCTATCCGCCGGTGGAGGTCAGCCGCATGGACCGCTACGACTGGTACTCCGGCAATGTGCTGACCGGCATGCTGCTGCCGCAGCGCGCCTTCGTGTTCGGCTTCCCGGTCGCGCTGATGAGCCTGCTGTGCCTGCTGCTCGCGGTGCAGGCGCGCGTGCGGCGCCCGCGCCTGTGGGCACTCGGCGGCGGTCTGCTCGCCGGGCTGATGCCGCTGCTGCACACGCACAGCTTCATCGCGCTCGGCTGGCTCGGCATCGCAGTCGCGCTCATCTACCGGCGGCAGTGGAAGGTCTGGTCGATCTACGCGGGCGCCGCCGCCGTGCTCGGCCTCGCGCTGATGCTACTGTTCCTGCGCAATGGCCAGGGCCTGCCCAATCATCTGCGCTGGGCGCCGGGATTCGCCGCGCCGGGCGGCCTGCTGTCCTGGCTGTGGATGTGGTGGCAGCTATGGGGGCTGGCGATCCCGGCGCTGCTGATCGGACTGTGGAGCCTGCGCCGCGACGATGCCCTGGCGTGGACGCTGTTCGGCGGCGGCCTGCTGTGCTTCGTCTTCGCCAATCTGGTGCTGGTGCAGCCGAACCGCTGGGACAACTCCAAGCTGTTCCTGTGGACCTACTTCTGCTGGGCGCCGCTGTGGGCGGCCGCCCTGCGCATGCTCTGGCGCGGCGCCGGCATGCGCCGGGTCGTCGCGCTGACACTGGCGCTGGCGCTGACCGTCACCGGCGCCGTCGAAGTCTGGCGGCTGGCACGGGTCGATCGCGGCAGCTACCGGATCAGCAGCGCGCAGGAGGTCGCGCTGGCCCAGACGGTGCGGCGGGAAACGTCCGCCGACGCCGTGTTCCTGACCCAGCCCAGCCACAATCACCCGATCATGGTCTGGGCGGGGCGTTCGATCTTTCTGGGGTTCACCGGATGGATCGCCAATCTCGGCTTCGACTACCGGCCGCGCGAAACCGACCTGCGACGCATGTACGCCGGCGCTCCGGACGCAGCGCAGCTGTTGCGCGAGCATGGCATCGACTATGTCTATGTCGGCCGCGACGAGCGCGCATCGCAGCGGATCAACGAGGCCTGGCTCCAGGCACGTTACCCGGTCGCCTTCGCGTCCGGCGACATCCGCATCTATGCGGTGAGCACGCGCGCGGCCCTGCAGCGCGCCTACCGGCCGATGGTCGGGACGGACTGAGCTGGCACGCAACACCTGCCGCCTTTATCATGCCGCCCCCGGATCGTGGCCCAGTGCACGATCCCTCGGTCTGACGTCGGATACCTGTCGGGGAGTAGCGCAGTCTGGTAGCGCACCTGCCTTGGGCGCAGGGGGTCGCAGGTTCGAATCCTGTCTCCCCGACCACCGGTTCACGCCTCGCGGCATCTCCCGCCGCGCGCGGGCGCTGCCGTCAGGCCATCTCGTCCAGGCGCCGGCGCGCCTCGCGCTTGCCGAGCTGACGCAACGCGGCGATCGCGGCGAGCTGGGCCGGGCGCGGCCGGGCGCTGCCGCGTTCCCAGTTGTAGACGCTCTGCGCGCTGACGCCGACCAGCTTGGCGAACTCGCTCTGGCTCACGTCCAGACGCGCACGCAGCGACTTGAGCCCCTTGGCGACGAAGCGGCGCGGCGCCGATTGCGGCTCGATCGTCGCCGCCGCCGGCCGTGTCGCGGCCAGGTGCTGGTGCAGGCGGGCCACCGATTCTTCGAGCGCCGCGACCTGCCGCTTCAACGACCTGATCTCGTGACGCTGGGTCCTGGTGGAAGCCAGCAGCGGCGCGAGCGTCTGCCGAACGGTTTTCCTGGACAGCCGGACGATTTCGGCCTTCAGCAGGCCCGCGATGTCTGCCATGTGTCGCTCTGAGAGGGGAAAGTCGCAGGCGAGTATGCCGCAGGTGCGGATCAGCCGCCGAAGGCCTCGACGCCGTAACGGAAGTAGGCCGCGCGCGGGTCATGCTGCTCCGGCAGGCCGGCCTTGCGGCGCAGCTGGCGCAGGAAGTCTGCCGGCTCCGGCAGCTGTTCCCAGACCTGCGGCAGGAAGGTGCTGCGCCAGGAGCCCTGCTGCAGCAGCACGCCGTCGATGCCGGGCCGCAGCGTCGCCAGCAGCGCTGCTTCGGTATCGGCGACGATCGGACTCAGCGGGGTCAGGACGGAGATGTGGACCTCCAGCGCGTCGAACTCCGCGGCGCGCAGCGGGGCAAAGCGCGGGTCGCGGAAGGCGGCGGCCCAGGCGTTGTGACCCACGTCCTCGATCAGCGGCGCGCGCGCCTCGATGCTGCCGATGCAGCCGCGCAGTGCGCCGCCGATCTTCAAGGTGACGAAGCTGGCGCGCACCGTGCGCAGGGCATCGTCCGCATCCGTCTGCGGGTGCGCCTGCGGGCCGCCGTGGTCGAGGCCGTGGCGGATGCTGTCGCGGGCGTGCGCAAGCAGCCGTGCGCGGTGCTCGGCGCTGAATTCAGACGACGGCGAAGCTGGCATAGCCGACCACCCGGCTGCGGTCGCCGGAAGTGTCGCCCGAGTTGCGCACGTCGAGCCGCTGCACGCGCCAGTGCCGCCGCGCCGCGTAGCGCAGGAAGCCGTTGAGCGCCATCGCGCCACAGGCCTCGTGCCCGTCGAGGTCGGTCACCAGCGCCTCGATGCGCGTGACGGTGGCGTCATCGAGGCGGCGCGCGGTCGCGTCGTCGTGGTAATGCGACAGGTCGGTGCTGACGATCACCAGCGTGTCGGCATCGACGGCCGCGTCGAGGAAGTCCTCGACCTGCTGCGGGGACGCCGCGCCGACCACGGCCGGGACGAGGCGGAAGTCCGGCAGCAGGCATTGCAGGAACGGCAGCTGCACTTCCAGGCAGTGCTCGCGCGCGTGGGCATCGTCGCGGCGCGCGACGTCCAGCCGCGCGACCAGCGCCGTGTCGATCGGCACGTCGCCGAGCGGTGTCCGGAACTGCGAGACCGTCGGCAGTGCGATGCCGTCCAGCGGTACGCGGTGTGCCGGACCGATCAGCACCACGCGTGCGTAGCGACGGCCGCGCAGCAGCGCGTAGGCGCTGGCGGCGACGGCGCCGGAGTAGCGGTAGCCGGCATGCGGCACGATCAGCGCGTGCAGCTCGCCGACGGCCGGCGGCCGTGCCTCGGCCAGACAGCTTTCCACCTCTGCGCGCAAGACTGCGGGCGCGGCAGGGTAGAACAGGCCGGCAACGGCGGGCGCTCGGATGTCCATGCCCTCAAGCTGAGGGCGAATGCTTGAATTGCAAGGCTGCGGCCGCACCTTATGCCCATGGACACAAGTACGGTACCGGGACGCTACTGGCACCTGCTGGCCGATGGCCGCATGCAGTGCGACCTGTGCCCGCGCGAGTGCAAGCTGCACGAGGGCCAGCGTGGCCTGTGTTACGTGCGCGGCCGCGAGCGGGACCGCATGTGGCTGTATTCCTATGGCCGCTCCAGCGGCTTCTGCGTCGATCCGATCGAGAAGAAGCCGCTCAACCATTTCCTGCCCGGGTCCAGCGTGCTGTCCTTCGGCACCGCCGGCTGCAACCTGGCCTGCAAGTTCTGCCAGAACTGGGACATCTCGAAAGCGCGCGAGATGGACACGCTCTCCGGCGCCGCGAGCCCCGACCAACTGGCACGCACCGCGCAGCGCCTGGGCTGCCGCAGCATCGCCTTCACCTACAACGATCCGGTGATCTTCCTCGAATACGCGGTGGACTGCGCGCAGGCGGCGCGCGCGATGGGCATCCGCACCGTCGCGGTCACCGCCGGCTACGTCAGCCCCGAGGCACGGCGCGAGTTCTACCAGTCGATGGATGCGGCCAACGTCGATCTCAAGGCCTTCAGCGAGGATTTCTACAAGCGTGTCTGCGGTGCCGAGCTGGGCGCAGTGCTCGACACGCTGGTCTATCTCCGGCACGAAACAAAAGTCTGGTTCGAGATCACCACGCTGCTGATCCCGGGCCACAACGACAGCGACGCCGAGATCGAGGCCGAGTGCCGCTGGATCGCCGACCGGCTCGGCGCCGACGTGCCACTGCATTTCACCGCGTTCCATCCCGACTACAGGATGCGGGACGTGCCGCCGACCCCGGCCTCCACGCTGACGCGCGCGCGCCGGATCGCGCTCGATCACGGCCTGCGCTTCGTCTATACCGGCAACGTGCACGACCGCGATGGCGGCAGCACCTACTGCCCGCAATGCCAGACGCTCGTGATCGAGCGCGACGTCTATGACATCGGCCGCTACGCGCTGACCGACGACGGTCATTGCCGGCATTGCGGACACGCCATCCCCGGCGTGTTCGACGGCCCCGCCGGGCACTGGGGTTCGCGGCGGCTGCCGGTGCGGATCCAGTAGGCGCGCCATCCCCCCTCGCCACCGACCGGTCCGGGCGTCCGGCCGCCCCGTGCAGGTGCGCACATCAGGACCGATCGCCGGGCCGATGGACGGCTGCGCCGGTCCACGTCGGCGGGCATAGACTGCGCCTCGGACCGCGGTGCGGGCCGGCAATCCGGCGACTGATCTGGGTCAACGCCGCGGCGGATGGCCGTTCCTAAGCTGGCTCACGGAGGGCTTGCGCACGAACCGGCAACAGGGTGGAGCGGGCCTTGAGCTCAGACGGATTTGGAGGGCAGGGTCATGCGGGTAGGCGAGTGCTGTAACCGTTCGGTCGTCGTGTGCGACCGGCGTGCAAGTATCCATGACGCGGCGCGGATGATGCGCCAGTTCAACAACGGCACGGTCGTGGTCGTCGATCGCGCCGGCGGCGGCAAGCGGCCGCTCGGCATCGTCACCGACCGCGATCTGGTGTTCGAGGTGCTGGCCCGTCAGCACGACCCCGAACAGATGTGCGTCGAGCAGCTGCTGGCCGACGAACTGCCGACCGCGCAGGCCGACGACGGCTTCTGGGAAACGCTCGAACGCATGCGCACGCGCGGCTTCCGGCGCATCGCCGTGGTCGATCGCAACGGCGATCTGGTCGGCCTGCTGGCGATCGACGACGTGCTCGATCTGCTATCCGACGCCCAGCGCCGCGTCGTCGAACTGGCGCGGCCCAGTCCTGCCGCCGAGCGCTCGTATCTGTCCGGCGCGGCGCGGCCGCCGCCGAACTTCTTCAGTCCCGGCGTCGCCGAGTGGGCGCGCGTCGCCTGAATCAGCGGCGCACGGCCTTGTAGATTTCGAGGTACTGCGCGGCGGTGTGGCGCCAGGAGAAGTCCTGGCGCATGCCGGCATCCTGCATCGAGATCCAGTGCGGCGTGCCGAACAGCTCCAGCGCGCGGCGCAGTCCGTAGAGCACGCCGCCCGTGTCCGCGTGCTCGAAGACGATGCCGGTCGCACGGTGCGCGGCCAGCGCGTCGGGCGTGGCGTCGATGACACTGTCAGCGAGTCCGCCGACGCGGCGCACGATGGGGACGGTGCCGTAGCGCTGGCTGTACATCTGGTTGAGTCCGCAGGGCTCGTAGCGCGAGGGCATCAGGAACATGTCCGCACCGGCCTCGATGCGGTGCGCCAGACCTTCGTCGTAGCCGATGCGCACGGCAAGCTGCTGCGGTTCCGACCGCGCCCAGTCCTCAAACCGGCGTTCGAGCGCCGCATCGCCGGCGCCGAGAATCGCGAACTGCAGGGGCAGGCGGCGGATCTCGGCGGCGGCGGCGAGCAGCAGATCGATGCCTTTCTGTTCGGCGAAACGCGAGACGATCCCGACCAGCGGACGTTCGTCGTCCGGCAGACCCAACTCGGTGCGCAGGACCAGCCGGTTGCGGCGCTTGCCGTCCTTGACGGTCGCAAAGCCGTAGCGGAACGGCAGATACGGGTCGCACTGCGGATCCCAGTGCTCCTCGTGGATGCCGTTGAGAATGCCGCACAGTCGGTCACGGCGGTGGCGCAGCAGGCCATCGAGGCCATGCCCGAATGCCGGTGTCTGGATTTCGCGTGCGTAGCTCGGGCTGACGGTGGTCAGCCATTCGCACTGCGTCAGCCCCGCCTTGAGGAAGGAACCCATGCCATGAAACTCGATGCCATCGGGATGCCACAGATCGGCGCCGACTCCCAGCGCGTCGAACTCCCGGCGATCGAAGACACCTTGATAGGCGAGGTTGTGGATCGTGAACAGCGTGCGCGGCGCCTCGCGCGACGGGTCGCCGCGCGGCAGCCACAGCGGCGCGAGTCCGGTCTGCCAGTCGTTGAGGTGCAGCACGTCGGCGCGCCAGTCGCAGGCCTCGCCCATCGCCAGCCGCGCCACCGCCTCGCAGAAGCAGCCGAAGCGCCAGGCATTGTCGGCATGATCGCGGCCGCTGGCATCGACGTAGGGCGTGCCGTCGCGCGCGTACAGCGACGGGCAGTCGATCAGCCACACCCGCAGGCGCTCGTGCGCGGGATGGCCCTCCCAGACCGCGAACCGCTGGCCGCAGACCGTGAGTGTCGCCCTGAGCAACGGCTCGCGCAGCCGGTCGAGCGCGCCGCGGTACGCCGGCGTCACCAGGCGGACATTGGCGCCGGATTGCGCCAGTGCTTCCGGCAGCGCGTGCGCGACATCGGCCAGCCCGCCGGTCTTCGAGAACGGCAGGGCCTCGCTGGCGGCGTACAGGACCTTCAGACTCACGCCGCCGGCACCGCCACCGTCGTCATCAGCCCCATCTCGTAGGGATGCGGCAGCAGCGGATGCCGCGGATAGATGCGCAGCTCGTGCGGCGGCTTGGAGACTGGACCGTCGAGGACGAAGCGCACGCGGTCGTGGTCGTGCGATTCCATGCGCAGCGGCAGGCGCAGCTCGCTGCCGATCACCGCCTCGGCCGCGAGCAGGTCCGCGGGCAGGCCCGCGGCGTGCACGCAGACCCGCAGCGGCTGTGCCGGCACGACCGGCTCGATGCGGACTTCATGCCAGTGCTGGCGCACCAGGCTCTTCCAGCGCGCCAGATTGGTCGCGATCTTGCCGGCGCCCGCATTCGCGCGGCGGCCGAATTCCGCCGCGGGCAGGTACAGCCGGCCGATGTAGTCGTTGACCATGCGCACCGCGCTGAACCGCGAAGCGATCGTCTGCACCGAACGGCGCACGCGCCGCAGCCACGCCGATGAGGGCGGCCTGCCTTCGGCGCCGTAGTACTCGGGGAGCACCTGCTGTTCGAGCAGCTCGTACAGGTGCCCGGCCTCGGCGGCATCACGCTGGCCTGCATCGGCGTGTGCGACGTGGGGAATCGCGAATCCGTTGGCGCCGTCGTGACCCTCGGCCCACCAGCCATCGAGGATCGAGACGTTGATGCAGCCGTTGGCACCGGCCTTCATGCCCGACGTGCCGCTCGCTTCCATCGGATACTCGGGTGTGTTGAGCCAGACGTCACAGCCCTGGACGAGCAGACGCGCCAGCGCCAGGTCGTAGCCCTCCAGCACCAGCAAGCGTCCGAGAAACTCCGGCCGCATCGAACACTGGTACAGGTGGCGGATCATGTCCTGGCCGGCGCCGTCGTTCGGATGGGCCTTGCCGGCGAAGACCAGCAGCGCCGGACGTTCTGGATGCGCCAGCAGGCGGTGCAGCCGCTCGGTGTCGTGCAGCAACAGGGTCGCGCGCTTGTACGTGGCGAACCGCCTGGCGAAGCCCAGCAGCGGCGCACCGCGCTGGTCGGCGTCGTCGAGCACGTGCAGCAGGCGGTCGATGACGTCGAGGGGCGTGCCGATGCGCAGGTGCTGGCTGCGCAGGCGGGCGCGCAGCTCGGCGAGCAGCGTCGCGCGCAGGTCGGCGCGCAAGACCGACAGCTCCGCGTCGCTGATCTCGTCGAGGAACCGCAACGCACGCTCGCCGGGCGCGCGCGTGCGCCAGCCCTCCGCATGCCGGTCCAGCAGCGCCTGCCACGGGGCCGCGAGGAAGGTCGGCAGGTGCACGCCGTTGGTGATACCGGTGATCGGGTTGTCTTCCGGCGGAATCTGTGGCCATTCGGCGCGTTCCATCTGCGCGGCGACCTTGCCGTGCAGGCGCGAAACGCCGTTGCGGAAGCGCGAGCCGCGGATCGCCAGCGTGGTCATGTTGAAGCGGTTGTTGTTGCCGCCGTCACCGCCGAGCGCGAACAGGCGCCGCTCGGTGGTATGCAGGGTGCCCGCGTAGTCGCCGAGCCAATGGCGCAGCTGCCCCTGGTCGAAGACGTCGTGACCGGCCGGGACCGGCGTGTGCGTCGTGAACACGGTGCATGCCGCCACCGCCTCCAGTGCGGCATCGAAGCTGTAGCCATAGGCGATGCGCTCGCGCATGCGCTCCAGGATCAGGAAGGCGGCGTGACCCTCGTTGATGTGCCAGACGCTGGGCGTCAGGCCCAGCGCGCGCACCGCGCGCACCCCGCCGATGCCGAGCACGATCTCCTGGCGCAGCCGCAGGTCGTGGCCGGTGCCGTACAGCCGCGCAGTGATCGCACGGTCCTCGGCGGCGTTCGCGGCCACATCGGCATCGAGCAGGAACAGCGGCACGCGGCCGACGTCCTTGCGCCACAGGCGCAGCTTCACGGCGTGGTCGGCCATCGGCACCTGGAGCATCAGCTCACGGCCGAGCACGTCGAGCACCGGCGACAGGCCGCTGCGCTGCGGGTCCACCGGCATCGGGTCGGCGTGCTGCTGGCCGCTCGCATCGATGCGCTGCGTGAAATAGCCCTCCGAGTACAGCAGGCCGACGGCGATCAGCGGAACGCTCATGTCGCTGGCGGTCTTCAGATGGTCGCCGGCGAGCACGCCCAGGCCGCCCGAGTAGATCGGCAGGCGCGGATCGACCGCGTACTCGGCGCAGAAGTAGGCCACCAGGTCGTTCGTCGCACTGAGGCGGTGGGCGGGACTCGTGTCCATGGATGCTCACTCCCCGGTGTGCAGCGGCTGGCCGAGCATGTCGGGCGTGACCAGCGTCAGGCCGCCGGCGGTGACATGGAAGCGGCGCGCGTCATCCTCACGGTCGAAACCGATCGTCGTGCGTTCCGGCAGGATGCAACCCTTGTCGATGATCGCGCGACGGATGCGGCAGTGCGGACCGATCTCGACGTTGGGCAGAACCACGGATTCCTCGATTTCCGAGTGCGACTCGACGCGCACGTTCGAGAACAACAGGCTGCGCCAGAGCCGCGCGCCGGCGACGATGCAGCCGCCGGAAACCATCGAGCTGATCGCGACGCCGCGGCGGTCCGGATCGTCGAACACGAACTTGGCCGGCGGCAGCTGCTCCTGGTAGGTCCAGATCGGCCAGTCGCGGTCGTATAGATTCAGGGCGGGAACCACGTCGAGCAGCTCCATGTTCGCCTCCCAGAACGCATCGACGGTGCCGACGTCGCGCCAGTAGCCGAGCTGTCCCTTCTGTACGTCGCGGAACGGATAGGCGAAGACCGGCACGCGGCCGATCGACGCCGGGATGATGTCCTTGCCGAAATCGTGCGACGAGTCCATCTGCACGGCGTCGCGTCTGAGCACGTCGAGCAGGAAGCCGGTCGAGAATACATAGATCCCCATCGACGCCAGGGCGGCGTCGCTCCGTCCGGGCATCGGCTCGGCCTGCATGGGCTTCTCGACGAAGCTGACGATGCGCTGGTCGGCATCGATCTGCATGATCCCGAAGCTGCGGGCACGGTCGAGCGGGACCTCGATGCAGCCGACGGTGATGTCGGCTCCACGATCGACATGCGCGGCCAGCATCGGGCCATAGTCCATCTTGTAGACGTGATCCGCCGCCAGCACCAGCACGTAGCTGGGCGCGTGGTGGCGGATGATGTCGAGGTTCTGGTAGATCGCGTCGGCGGTCCCTGCGTACCAGGCCGTCTCGCTGATGCGCTGCTGCGCCGGCAGCAGTTCGATGAATTCATGGAACTCGCCGCGCAGGAAGCCCCAGCCGCGCTGGATGTGACGGATCAGCGAGTGCGACTTGTACTGCGTCAGCACGCCGATCCGGCGGATGCCGGAGTTGATGCAGTTGGACAGCGGAAAATCGATGATGCGGAACTTGCCGCCGAAGGGCACCGCCGGCTTGGCACGCCAGTCGGTCAAGGGTCCCAGGCGCGCGCCGCGACCGCCGGCAAGGATCAGGGCCAGCGTCTGCCGGGTCAGGCGGCTGACGTAGCGACTCTCCGAAGTCTCGCTCATGCGCGCTGGAACTCCTGCATGCGACCAGCGGCTACTCTACGTGCCGGCCGCCATCCGCGAAACCCGGATGTGCCGCGATCCCACTTCTTATCTACGTGGCCGCTGGCTCAGAATGAGCCGCGACGACAGTTGCGCGCACGGCGGGTGCAAGCATGAACGAGGATGCTCGGTTCCCGGTGGTCCTGCTCTGGCACATGCACCAGCCGGATTACCGGCTCGGCGGCGAGTTCCAGTTGCCGTGGACCCTGCTGCATGCGCTGAAGGACTACAGCGACATGGCCGCGCACCTGGAGGCGGTGAGCGACGCGCGCGCCGTCGTCAACTTCGTGCCGGTGCTGCTGGAGCAGATCGCCGACTACGCGGGGCGCTTTGAACGTTATGCGGCCCGCGGCGAGGCATTCGGCGATGTCATGCTCGATGCGCTGCACCTGCTGCCGCCCCGCGGGCCGGCGCGTGCGCACGTGGTGCGCATGGCGTTGCGTACCGACTCGGCACAGCAGACCGCGACGCTGCCAGCTTACCGCAAGATGGCCGAGCGCCTGCGTGACCGGACGGCGGACGGGGACGGCGCCGGCCAGCTCGACGACGCCGAGCTCAGCGATCTCTTGGTGGGCTGGTTTCTGGCCTGGACCGCGCCCAGCGTGCTGCAGGACGATGTCGAGGCCGCCGGCCTGCATGCGCGGCAGCGGGATTTCGGACCCGAACACCGCGCCGCGCTGCTGCGGGTCATCGATCGCGTCGTCCGCGGGCTGCTGGCGCGTTACCGCGCACTGGCCGACAGCGGGCGGGTCGAATTGAGCCTGTCGCCGTACCAGCACGCGCTGCTGCCGCTGCTGATCGACTTCGGCGCGGCACGCGACGCAGCACCGGGTGCCCCCCTGCCGGCGGAGCCGTACCCCGGCGGCGCCGAGCGTGCAGCCTGGCAGATCGCCGAAGGTCTGCGCTGCTTCGAGCGCATCCTGGGCCTGCGTCCGGCGGGCTGCTGGCCGTCCGAGGCCGCACTGTCGCAGGACACGCTGCGTCTGCTGGCGCAGGCCGGCCTGCGCTGGACCGCGAGCAGCCATGCCGTGCTCGGCAACACGCTGCGCCGTGCGGGTCGGAACGAAGCCAATCCGCATCTGGGCTATCGCAGCGATGGAATCGATATCTACTTTCGTGACGACGGTCTGTCCGACCGGATCGGTTTCGTTTACAAGGACTGGCCGTCCGCGCAGGCGATCGACGATCTCGTCGGCCATCTGGAACGCATCGCCGCGACGCCCGGCAACCGCATGATCCTGATCGCGCTCGACGGCGAGAACGCCTGGGCGCATTACGCGAACAATGGCACTGACTTCATCCGCGGCCTCTACCGGCGTTTGGGGACGCATCCGCGGCTGCGTCTGGCGACGCTGGGCGAACTGGCCGCCGCCGACGCGCAGCGGCCGACGCTGCCGCCCGTGCGGGCCGGCAGCTGGGTCCACGGGCAGCTGCTGACCTGGATCGGTGACGCCGAGAAGAATCGCGCCTGGGACCTGCTGGTCGCCGCCAAGCGCCGCTACGACCGGGCTGCCGCCGCCGGTCGCGCCGGTGCCGACAGTGCACGGCGGCTTGCGGTCTGCGAGGCCTCGGACTGGTTCTGGTGGCCGGGATCGGTCAATCCTTCACCGGCGGTCGCAGACTTCGATGCGCTGTTCCGCGGCCACCTGCGCGCCCTGTACACCAGTCTGGGCGAAGCGCCGCCGGAGGTGCTGCTGCACCCGTTCGCGCGCGGTGTCGAAGGGCCGGTCGCGGCCGGCGGCGTGATGCGACCGAGTGCACCGACACCAGAATGGATCGAGCGCAGCGCCGGCGTGCTGCTGCCGCTGCGCGCGCTGCCATCCGGCCGGCTCGATGCCGACGCCTTCCGCTTCATCGACTTTGCGGCGCACGCGGGCCTGCGGGTCTGGCAGCTGCTGCCGCTGGGGCCGGGCGACGCGCACGGCAACCCGTTCCAGCCCGCTTCGGCCTGCGCGGGCGACACGGGCCTGCTGCCGGATGACGACGGTCCTTGCAGCGGCGACGACTACCGCGCGTTCTGCCGGCGCGAAGCCGACTGGCTCGATGACTGGGCGCTGTTCGTCGCGCTGCGCGCCGAGCAGGGGGACCGGCCCTGGTACGAATGGCCGGACGCGCTCCGGCACGGCGACGCCGGCACACTCGCGGATGCGCGGCTGCGGCTGCGCGACGCGATCGAGACGGCGCGCCGTGCACAGTTCCGCTTCCACCGGATGTGGACCGCGTTGAAGACCTACGCCAATGCGCGCGGCATCCTGCTGTTCGGCGACGTGCCGCTGTTCGTCGCACACGATTCGGTGGACGTCTGGCGGCACCGCGAGCTGTTCGAGGTGGACGACGACGGGCACGTGCGCGCGACCGTGGGCGTGCCGCCCGATGCGTATTCCGAGACCGGGCAGAGCTGGGGCTATCCGCCGTACCGCTGGGATCGCATCGCCGCGCAGGACTTCCGCTGGTGGCGGCGCCGCTTCGAGGTACAGGCGGCGCGATACGACCTGGTGCGGCTCGACCACTTCCGCGGCCTGGCCGCGTGGTGGCGCATTCCGCAGGGTGCCGCGTCCGCCGTGGACGGACAGTGGGTGCCCGCGCCGGGACACGCTGCGGTCGAATCGCTCAAGCCCGTACTCGGCGGCACGCGGCTCGTCGCCGAGGATCTGGGGCACATCACGCCGGACGTCGTCGCCTTGCGGCACGCCCTCGGCATTCCCGGCATGCGCGTGCTGCAGTTCGCTTTCGACGGCGACGCGGCCAATCCGCATCTGCCGGCGCATCACGGCGACGACTGCGTGTGCTACACCGGCACGCATGACAACGACACGACGCTGGGCTGGTGGCAGGCACTGCCGGCGTGGCAACGCGACCGAGTCTGCACGTTTCTCGGCCGTGAGGATCCGCCCATGCCCGAGTCGCTGATCGAGCTCGCCTGGGCCTCACCCGCACCGCTGGCGATCGTGCCGATGCAGGACCTGCTCGGCCTGGGCAGTGCGGCGCGCATGAACCGCCCCGGCGTGATGGAGGGCAACTGGCGCTGGCGGATGGATCCCGGTGCACTGGATCCCGCACGCGCGCAGCGCCTGCGCGAGTCCCTGCGGCAGCACCGGCGTTTGCGCGCATGAGCCGGAATCGCACGTCCGGCACCGGCGTCTTCCCGCTGCAGATCGGCGATTTCGATCGCCAGGTGTTCGGCGAGGGGCACCACTGGCACGCCTGGCGCTTCCTCGGCGCCAACGCGCATCGTATCGGCGACGTCGAGGGCACGCTGTTCGCCACCTGGGCGCCGCGTGCACGGTCGGTCAGCGTCGTTGCCGATTTCAACCAGTGGGATGGCCGCCGCCACCCCATGCACCCGCATCCGGGCGGCATCTGGGAACTGTTCGTCCCGAACGTCGGCGCCGGCTGCCTGTACAAGTTCGCAATCCGCGGTGCCGACGGCACGCTGTTCCTCAAGGCAGATCCCTATGCCAAGCAGTGCCAGGTCCGTCCGGAAACCGCCTCGGTCGTCACCGCACCGGGTCGGCATCGCTGGACCGACACGGACTGGATCGCGGCACGGCGCCAGCGCGACTGGCTGCACGCCCCTTTGTCCATTTACGAAGTCCATCTCGGTTCGTGGAAGCGCCACCCGGACGGGCGCAGCTGGAATTACCGCGAGCTCGCCGCGGAACTGCCACGCTACGCGCACGAGATGGGATTCACGCACATCGAGCTGTTGCCGGTCAGCGAGCATCCGTTCGACGGCTCCTGGGGCTACCAGACGCTCGGCAACTTCGCGCCGACCAGCCGCTACGGATCACCGGACGATTTCCGGTGCTTCATCGACGCCTGCCATGCCCAGGGCATCGGCGTGATTCTCGACTGGGTCCCGGCGCACTTCCCGCGCGACGCGCATGGCCTGGCGCGTTTCGACGGCGAGCCGCTATACGAGTATCCCGATCCGCGCCGCGGCGAGCACCCGGACTGGGGCACGCTGGTGTATGACTACGGCAGGCCCGAGGTGCGCAACTACCTGCTGTCGAGCGCGCTGTACTGGATCGAGGAATTCCATGCCGACGGGCTCAGGCTCGATGCCGTGGCGTCGATGCTGTACCTCGACTACTCACGCCGGCACGGCGAGTGGCTGCCCAACCGCGAAGGCGGCAACCAGAATCTCGAAGCGGTCGCGTTTCTACAGGAGCTGAACGCCGTCATCCACCAGTACCATCCGGGCGTGCTGACGATCGCCGAGGAATCGACCGCATGGCCGCAGGTGTCGCGGCCCACGCACACCGGTGGCCTCGGCTTTTCGATGAAGTGGGACATGGGCTGGATGCACGACACGCTCGACTATTTCCGCACCGACCCGATCTTTCGCGTCCACCAGCATCGCCGCCTGACCTTCGGCATGCTGTATCGCTACAGCGAAAACTATGTGCTGGCGCTGTCGCACGACGAAGTCGTCCACGGCAAGCGTTCGCTGCTCGACAAGATGCCGGGCGACCGCTGGCAGCGCTTCGCCAACCTGCGCCTGCTCTACACCTACCTCGCCACCTATCCCGGCAAGAAACTGCTGTTCATGGGCGCGGACATCGCGCAGTCGCGCGAATGGAATCACGACCGCGAACTCGACTGGGCCGCGCTGCAGGATCCGATGCACCGTGGCGTGCAGAACGCGCTGCGCGAGCTGAACCATCTGTACCGTGACAGGCCGGCACTGCATCGCCTCGACTTCGAGCCGGGCGGCTTCACCTGGATCGACTGCGACGACGCCGTGCGCTCGCTGCTCGCGTACCGGCGCAGCGATGGTCCGTCCGAGGTCATCGTGATTCTCAACTTCACCCCGGGCGTGCACGCCCATTACCGTCTGCGCGTGCCGCAGGCCGGCCGCTACCGCGAGATCTTCAACTCCGACGCCACACGGTACGGCGGCTCCGGCGTGGTCAATTCCGCAGAAATCCTGACGGCCGACACAGCCGCTGGGGCAGAGCTGAGCCTGACGCTGCCGCCGCTGGCGGGCGTCATCCTCCAAGCCCTGCCCAGAAACGGAATCGCCCGCAGAAATGCGGGCTAACTCGTTGACTCATATGGCGTCCCCACGGGGATTCGAACCCCGGTTACCGCCGTGAAAGGGCGATGTCCTAGGCCTCTAGACGATGGGGACTTGACGGGGTTTGTCCGATGTCACGAGGACATCGGATCCGGCAAGTCGGCGAACCATGGATGGCGAGGCTGGAACCAGGCGCCAAGGACGGCTCGTGATGACTCGACTCGAAACAAAAAAACTTGGTGGAGCTAGTCGGGATCGAACCGACGACCTCTTGCATGCCATGCAAGCGCTCTCCCAGCTGAGCTATAGCCCCACACGCTAGGGGCGCGCATTATACCCAAACGATTTCCGAATGGAATCGAAAATTGTCCCGACCGTTGCCCGGCTCAGCGGACCAGCGGCTGTGGCTGCGCGCGCACCGGACGCACGGCGGTCTTGCCGCGGCAACGATCGGTCACGTCCTCGCCGCAGCTGCGCGGCTGGAATTCGCGGTCGAAGCAGAAGCGGGCCTCGCGCAGCCACCGGCCACTGCATTGCAGGGCGATCGCATCGGCTCCGATCCCGGGATTGACGTCCGTGAACGCCCGCTCGAGCTCCGGCGTGCTGAGTTCGTAGAAATCGCCGCTGTCGTCGAACCGTGACGGCACGACGATGCGGCGCCAGGCGCGCTCGACGTTGAGAAAGTACTCCGCCATGTCCAGACCGCTGCAGCTGCCATGCTTGCGCCACTGCTGCTGGACCAGCTCGCGGTCGGGCATCAGCGGCAACATGCGTTCGACCAGGGCATCGGGAACGCGCTCGCGCTTGCCGCAGTACGTCGGAGCGCCGCTTTCGTACTGTGGCCACAGGCCGTGGACGACAAAGCCGCGGGGTTGCGTGCACTGCGGATTCGACGGCGCGCCGCGGCAGTATTGCGGCGACCACGACAACGCCAGCACCCAGTAGTCGAACTCGCCGGGCCGGTCCGCCGCCACGGCCGGCTTGGCGGGCAGACCGGCGAGCCCCGCCAGTACGGCACCGGCGAGTATCGCCAGACTGCGGATCAGGCTTTCTGCCCGGCGAGGAACAGCCATGTCTCGACCACCGTGTCGGGATTGAGCGAGATCGATTCGATGCCCTGATCCAGCAACCAGCGCGCCAGATCCGGATGATCGGAGGGGCCCTGGCCGCAGATGCCGATGTACTTGTTCTGCTTGCGACAGGCCTGGATCGCCATGCTCAGCATCGCCTTGACTGCCGCGTTGCGTTCGTCGAACAGGTGCGCGATCAGGCCGGAGTCGCGATCCAGGCCGAGCGTCAGCTGGGTCATGTCGTTGGAGCCGATCGAGAAGCCGTCGAAGTGTTCGAGGAACTGTTCGGCGAGCACGGCGTTCGACGGCAGCTCGCACATCATGATCAGCTGCAGCCCGTTGACGCCACGCTTCAGGCCATTGGCGGCCAGGATCTCGACGACCTGGCGCGCTTCATCGACCGTGCGCACGAAGGGCACCATCACCTTGACGTTGGTCAGCCCCATCTCGTCGCGCACGTACTTGAGCGCGCGGCACTCCATCTCGAAGCAGGGGCGGAACGATTCGGCGATATAGCGCGACGCGCCGCGGAAGCCGAGCATCGGATTTTCCTCGTGCGGCTCGTAGCGCTTGCCGGCGATCAGGTTTGCGTACTCGTTCGACTTGAAGTCCGACAGGCGCACGATCACCGGCTCGGGCGCGAACGCCGCGGCGATCGTCGCGACCCCCTCGGCCAGGCGCTTGACGAAATAGTCCGTCGGCGAGCCGTAGGGCGCGATCATCGGATCGATGATGCGGCGCTCGTCCGCCGGCAGTTTGTCGTGCTCCAGCAGCGCCTGCGGATGGATGCCGATCTGGCGGTTGATGATGAACTCCAGGCGTGCGAGACCGACCCCCTTGTGCGGCAGCGCGGCGAAATCGAAGGCCTGCTCCGGCGTACCGACGTTCATCATGATCTTGACCGGGAGCTCCGGCATCTTGTCGAGCGCGATCTCATCGACGGCATAGTCGATATGACCCTCATAGATGTAGCCGGTGTCACCCTCGGCGCAGGACACGGTGACCGGCGTGCCATCGACGAGACGGGACGTTGCATCGCCGCAGCCGACGACCGCGGGGATGCCCAGCTCGCGCGCGATGATCGCGGCGTGGCAGGTCCGGCCGCCGCGGTTGGTGACGATGGCGCTGGCGCGCTTCATGATCGGTTCCCAGTCGGGGTCGGTCATATCGGTGACGAGTACGTCGCCTTCGCGCACGCGGCTCATCTGGTCGATCGAGCTGAGCAGCCGCACCGTTCCCGCGCCGATCTTCTGGCCGATCGCACGGCCCGAGCTCAGCACCTTGCCCTTGTTCTTCAGCTTGTAGCGACGCAGCACGTTGGCCGAGGTACGCGATTTCACCGTTTCCGGGCGCGCCTGCAGGATGTAGAGCTTGCCGTCGATGCCGTCCTTGCCCCATTCGATGTCCATCGGCCGGCCGTAGTGCTCTTCGATGGTCAGTGCCTGGCGCGCCAGTAGCTGGATTTCGTCGTCGGAGAGGCTGAACCTCGCCCGATCCGCAGCCGCGACATCGACGAACTCGATGGTCTTGCCGACCGTGCGGTCCGCCGTATAGACCATCTTGCGCGCCTTCTCGCCGAGTCCGCGGCGCAGCACGGCCGGGCGTCCGGCGCGCAGTGCCGGCTTGTACACGTAGAACTCGTCCGGATTGACGGCGCCCTGCACGACGGCTTCGCCCAGGCCGTAGGAGGCGGTGATGAAGATCGCGTCCTTGAAGCCGGACTCGGTGTCCATCGTGAACATCACGCCGCTGGCGCCCTGGTCGGAGCGCACCATGCGCTGCACGCCGGCGGACAGCGCGACGGCGGCATGCTCGAAACCGTGGTGCACGCGGTAGGCGATGGCACGGTCGTTGTAGAGCGACGCGAACACTTCCTTGATCGCGTGCAGGACGTTGTCGATGCCGTGCACGTTGAGGAAGGTCTCCTGCTGTCCGGCGAACGACGCGTCCGGCAGGTCTTCGGCGGTGGCCGACGAGCGCACGGCCACCGACACGTCCACTCCTGACTCGGCGACGAGTTGCTCGTAATGGGCGCGGATCTCGCGCTCCAGATCGGCGGGGAAGGGGGCCGCCGCCACCAGCTCGCGGATCGAGCGACCCACCCGCGCGAGTTTCTGCACGTCGTCGATGTCCAGCCCGGCGAGCATCCGGTTGATGCGGTTCGCCAGGTCCTCGTGCGCGAGGAACTGCCGGTAGGCGGCGGCCGTGGTGGCGAAGCCGTTGGGCACCGACACTCCGGACTCGGCGAGGTTGCGGATCATCTCGCCCAGCGAGGCATTCTTGCCGCCGACGATCTCGACGTCGTGCATGCCCAGCTCCGAGTACCAGAGAACGTTCTTGCTCATGCGCTTCTTGCGGGTAAAGTGTTGAGGTCGCAGCGTTGCCGCTGCCAGGGAATCCGACATGCCCAGCGCCCGCCCCGTGTTCTTCGTGTCCGATGGGACCGGCATCACCGCCGAAACCCTGGGGAACACACTCCTGACCCAGTTCGACGGCCTCGACTTCGACAAGACCATCCTGCCCTTTGTCAACACGGCGGAGCGGGCGAAAAGCACCGTGGACTATATCAATTTCGTCGGCGACCAGACGGGTCAGCGGCCGCTGGTGTTCAGCACCACGGTCAACGACGAGGTGCGCGCGATCCTGCGCACCGTCAAGGGCCTGTTCATGGACCTGTTCGACCTGTTCGTCGCCGAGATGGAGAAGGAGCTGCACGTCGGCTCCACGCATGCGCAGGGACGGGCCCACGGCCTGGCCGACCGGCGCAAGTATCACGAGCGCATGGAGGCCGTGAACTATGCGATGGAACACGACGACGGTGCATCCACCCGCGATCTGAGCAAGGCCGACCTGATCCTGGTCGCGCCCTCGCGCTGCGGCAAGACGCCGACGACCATGTACCTCGCGCTGCAGTACGGCCTGTACGCAACCAATTTCCCGCTGACCGAGGACGACCTGGAGAGCCTGCGCCTGCCGACGGCCCTCAAGGGCCTGGAGCGTCGCTGCTTCGGTCTGACCTCCGACCCGGAGCGCCTGTCGCAGATCCGCACCGAGCGGCGTCCCGGCTCGCGTTATGCCTCGCTCGCGCAATGCGCCTATGAACTGCGCCAGGCCGAGCAGCTGTACCGGCGTATCGGCATTCCCTACGTCAACTCGGCCAACATGTCGATCGAGGAAATCGCCGCCGTCGCGATGCAGGAAAAGCAGCTGCGCAAGCGCACCTGAAATCCCGCTGCTCTGCCGTAATATCGCAGTCCCACCGACGAGACCGAACATGGCCGGACCCCGCCGAACCAACCGCCGCCGCACTGCGCTCACGCGACGTGATTTCCTGCGCCGGGCCGGCCTGGGCTCGGCGGCGCTGGGTGTGCTGCCACTGTTGCCCGGCTGCGGATCGCGCAGCGAGACGCCGGCTGGCGGTGGTGGCCAGCCGCTGCAGTTCCTGCATGGCGTGGCCAGCGGTGATCCACTCGCCGACCGTGTCATGCTGTGGACGCGGGTCAGCGGCCTGGACAGCGGGCGCGTGACGGTGAACTACGGCGTGTACGCCGATCCGCAGCTGACGCAGGCGGTGCGCAGCGGGTCAGTGGAAACCGACGCGGCGCGCGACTTCACCGTCAAGGTCGATGTCACCGGGCTGCAGCCGGGCACGAGCTATTACTACCAGTTTGAGTCCTCGGGCATGAAGTCGCCGGTGGGCCGCACGCGCACCTTGCCGGTCGGCAGCGTCGATCGCCTGCGCATCGGCGTGGTCAGCTGCGCCAGCTACGCGCACGGCCTGTTCAATGCCTACGGGCGCCTGGCCGAGCGGCAGGACCTCGACCTGGTCGTGCATCTGGGCGACTACATCTACGAGTACAGCTCCGGCGACGACGGCAAGGAGGTGTACGGCGATTTCCGCCGCTACGAGCCGCCGACCGAGATCCTCACGCTGTCCGATTACCGCACACGCTACGCGCAGTACCGGCGCGATCCCGACCTGCAGGCACTGCACCGCCAGCATCCGATGATCAACGTCTGGGACGATCACGAGACGGCCGACAACTCGTGGATGGGAGGGGCGGTCAACCACAACGAGAACGGCGACGAGGGCGACTGGAACGCACGCGTCGGCGTGGCCTTGCAGGCGTTCTACGAGTGGCTGCCGATCCGGCCGGTCAGCGCCGACCGTCGCGCCAGCTACCGGCGTTTCGCGCTGGGCGACCTGGCCGACCTGATCATGACCGAAACCCGTCTGCTGGCGCGCAGCGAGCAGGCCACGCCGCTGGTCCAGGCGCCACCGCCGCTGCCGTCGGCGATCGCGGTCTTCCCCGACGCCGGCGCAGTGGCCGCCGCCGACCGCCAGCTGCTTGGACCGGAGCAGGAGCAATGGCTCTCGCAGCAGCTGCAGTCTTCGAGTGCGACGTGGAAGCTGCTCGGCCAGCAGGTGATGTTCGGTCAGCTCAAGGTCGTCGGCGCGCCCAATGCGCTCGGCACGAGCCTGTACCTGAACCCGGACCAGTGGGACGGCTACCCGCGGGCGCGCGAGCGGGTCTATGCGATGATCGACGGCAGCAGCGGGGCCAAGGTGGACAACGTCGTCGTGCTCACCGGGGACATCCATACCTCGTGGGCGATGGACATCACGCCCGATCCGAACAATCCGCTGGCTTACAACCCGCTGACCGGCAGCGGCTCGCTCGCGGTGGAATTCGTCGCCACCTCGATCACTTCGCCGGGGCTCGAACAGCTCAATGCGATCGCCGACGTGATCCGGCCGAACAATCCGCACATCAAGTACGTCGATCTCGCGCAGAAGGGCTATCTGCTGCTCGATCTGACGCCGCAGCGGCTGGTCGGCGAGCACTGGTACGTGGACAGCATCGAGCAGGCCGGCGCCGCCGAGCAGTTCGGCATCGCGTTCGAAGTCGCCGCCGGCAGCAACCGCCTGGTCGCCGGCACGCAGACCACGCCGAAGGACGATCCGCCGCCGTTCGCGCCATGAACCCGGTCCGAGCGGGCCGCTATGCTATGCGGCCGCGTTGACCGTCCAACCGCCGTGAGCGTCTATTCCCCACGCCTGAATCAGCTGATCGAAGCGCTGCGCTGCCTGCCCGGCGTCGGTCCCAAGTCCGCGCAGCGCATGGCCTTCCACCTGCTCGAGCGCGAGCGCGACGGCGCGCGGCGGCTGAGCCGCGTACTGGCCGAAGCGCTGGACGGCATCGGCCGCTGCCCGACCTGCCGCATGTTCTGCGAGGACGGCGCCTGCCGCTACTGCAGCGTGCAGCGCGCCGAGAGCGGCCAGTTGTGCGTGGTCGAAGGGCCGGCGGACCTGGTCGCCATCGAGCACAACACGCCGTATCGCGGCCGCTACTTCGTGCTGATGGGCCGCCTGTCACCGATCGAAGGCATCGGCCCGGATGAACTGGGCCTGCCGCAGCTCGCTACACTGCTCGACGAAGGTTGGGTACGCGAGCTGATCATCGCAACCAATCCGACCGTCGAAGGCGAAGCGACGGCCTATTACATCGCCGAGATGGCCAAACCGCGCGGCATCAAGGTCACGCGCATCGCCCACGGCGTGCCGATGGGCGGAGAACTCGAGTACGTCGATGCCGGCACGCTGGCGCACGCGCTGTCGGGGCGCACCGCGGTCTAGCGTCAGGCCAGCAGTTCGTCGATCTTCGCCGCGCAGATGAAGTCGTTCTCGGTCAGGCCATCGACCGCGTGCGTCCAGTAATGCACCGTCGCTTCCTTGTAACCGAAGCGGATGTCGGGATGGTGGTCCTGCGTGTGCGCGATCCACGCGACCGCGTTGACGAAGGCGGTGGTCTGCCAGTAGTTGTCGAAGCTGAATGCAGCCTGCAGCGCCTTGCCGTCCTGCACCAGCTTCCAGCGCGTGTGCAACTGGTTCTTCAGCGTCGTCGCCGCAGCCAGGTCGAGCGGCGGCACGCCACCCTCGCAGGGCACGCATTTCTTCTTGCTCAGTTCGGACACCGTCGGAATTCCATTTCGGTTCGGGGCATCCAGTTTACGCCCGCAGCGCCCGGTCGAGGTCGGCGCGCAGGTCCTCGAAGTTCTCGATGCCGACCGACAGGCGGCACAGCGTGTCGCTGATCCCCAGCGCCGCGCGGGTCGCCGCCGGCACGCTGGCGTGCGTCATGATCGCCGGGTGTTCGATCAGGCTCTCGACACCGCCCAGCGACTCGGCCAGGGCGAACAGCTCGCAGCGTTCGAGAAAGCGGCGCGCATCGTCGAGGCCGCCCTTGAGCTCGATCGTGATCATGCCGCCGCAGCCGTGTGGCATCTGCCGCTGCGCCAGCGCGTGCTGCGGATGCGAGACCAGGCCGGGGTAGTGCACGCGCGCAATCTTCGGGTGATGCTCCAGCCACTGCGCCAGCGCCAGCGCGTTCTCGCAATGCCGCTGCATGCGCACCTCCAGCGTCTTGACGCCGCGCAGCGCGAGGAAGCTGTCGAAGGGACCGGCGACGGCGCCCACCGCGTTCTGCAGGAAGCGCAGGCGCTCGGCCAGTTCGGCGTTGCCACCGACGATCAGCAGGCCGCCGACGACATCCGAGTGGCCATTGATGTACTTGGTCGCCGAGTGCATCACCACGTCGAAACCGTGTTCGAGCGGACGCTGCAGACAGGGGCTGGCGAAGGTGTTGTCGGCCACGGCGATCAGGCCGCGACGGTGCGCAATCGCCGCGATCGCCGACAGGTCGGCGAGCTTGAGCATCGGATTGCTGGGCGTCTCGACCCAGATCGCGCGCGTCTGCGGCGTGATCGCGGCCTCGATATTTCCCGGGTCGCGCATGTCCACGTAACTGAACGTCAGACCGGCACTCCTCTCGCGCACGCGCGCGAACAGGCGGTAGGTGCCGCCATACATGTCGTCGGAGGCGATGACGTGCGCACCGCTGTCGAGCGCGTCGAGGAAGGTCGCCGTGGCCGCCATGCCGGACGCGAACGCGAAGCCGCGTGTGCCGCCCTCCAGGTCGGCGACGCAGCGCTCATAGGCGAAGCGTGTCGGATTGTGCGTGCGCGAATACTCGTAGCCCTTGTGCACCCCGGGGCTGTCCTGCACGTAGGTCGAAGTGGCGTAGATCGGCTGCATGATCGCGCCGGTCGTCGGGTCGGGTGCCTGGCCGGCGTGGATGCAGCGCGTCGAGAATCCCTGGTTCTTGCTGTGGCTCATATCTGTCTACCTGGGTGACGCCGTCCCTGGCGCGACGTTATGTCTGTTGGATCGCCCGGCCCAGCCATCCATGGCCGGGCGTTCGCGGTCACCGCGAATGTCCACTGGACATTCACAAGGCCGTGCCCGCTCACCCCTGGTAGGTCCGGGCGGCGAGCGCCACGTCAGTGGCCAGACTGCGCACGGCCATGACGAGGAAGGTGGAGAGGTCGGAATCCTCCGCGTAATTGGCCGAGTGCAGGTTGGCGACGCGGCCGTCGCGCACGAACTGGAACGCGTTGCCCCACTTGTCCTCGCGGTGCTTGTCATAGACGGCGATCGGCATCCCGCCGTGCTGCTTGAGCAGCGAGAAGCAGGGAATGTCGGTATAGCCGTCGCCGACGAAGATCATCTGCCGGAGCGGGACGCGGATCTGGTCCGACGGCAGCTTGCGGTTGACTTCGAAAGGCTTGCCGCGATGGGCCGCACCGACCAGGCCCTTCTGCACGTGGAAGAGGTAGCGCGTCTTGTCGGTGAAGCTGATGACGCGGCGCGGGAATGCCGCCGCGCCGCTGTCGTCGTAGTGGAACTCGGACGCCCAGATGTCGGTGAATTCGTGCGCGATGCGCGTGCCGCGCAGCACGTCGCCGATGCCGCTGGAAATCACGTAGAACTCGATCTTGGCCCGCGAGTTGGCGTCGTGTGCGGCCTGACGCAGGCGCGCGAACAGGGTCTCGACCCCGGGATGCAGCGGTGCGCGCCGGCCCCAGTCGGCGAGCCGCTCGCGCGTGATCGGCGGAATGCGGCCGGCGCGGCCCGCCTCGATCATCCGGTACAGATAGGCCGGCACCGGATCCCAGTCGGCGCGCGTGATCAGCGGATCGACATCCTCCTTCCAGAAACGGCCGACATCCACCATGCCGCTGTGACGCAGAAAGCCGGTCGTGGTATCCGGCGCCAGCGTGTCGTCGAAATCGAAAACGACGGCGATGGTTTCGTGCATGACGCCTCAGAGTTGCTTGCGCAGGTAATTGAGCAGGTCGATGCGGGTGACCAGGCCGAGGAAACGCCCCTGATCGGCAACGATGGCGACGTGGTCGCGGGCGAAGATCGGCATCAGTTCGCCGATCGGCGCGCCCGGACTCACCGTCTCCAGCTTCGTGACCATCGCGGTATCGACACGGTCCTTGAAGCGCGCGGGATCCATGTGCACGTGCTGGACGATGTCCGACTCATCGACGATGCCGACCAGCCGGTCACCATCCATGACCGGCACCTGCGACACGTCGAACAGCTTCATGCGCCGGTAAGCCAGCAGCAGCGTGTCGTCCGGCCGCACCGTCACCGCAGAGCCCTCGGCGTAACGACGCACGATCAGATCGACCAGCGTGCCCTCGCTGGGCCGATCGAGCAGCCCCTGGTCGAACATCCAGACATCGTTGTACATCTTCGACAGATACTTGTTGCCGCTGTCGCAGACGAAGGTGACGACGCGCTTGGGCGAGGTCTGCTCGCGGCAGTAGCGCAGCGCGGCGGCGAGCAGGGTGCCGGTGCTCGATCCGCCGAGTATGCCTTCACGCCGCAGCAACTCGCGCGCGTGGAAGAAGCTGTCGGCATCGCTGATGGAGTAGGCGCTGCGCACGCGGCCGAGATCGCAGTTGGGCGGCACGAAGTCCTCGCCGATGCCCTCGACCAGCCAGCTGCCGGCTTCTTTCTGGATGCTGCCGGTGCGCACGACGTCGGTCAGCACCGAGCCGAGCGGATCGGCCAGCACCATCTCGACGTGTGGCGCGACCCGGGCGAAATAGCGCGACAGACCGGTGAGCGTGCCGCCGCTGCCGACGCCGCAGACGACGGCATCGACCATCTGGTCCATCTGTGCCCAGATCTCCGGCCCGGTGGTCGCTTCGTGCGCCAGCGGATTCGCCGGATTGGCGAACTGGTTGACGTAGAAGCTCCCCGGGATCTCGCGCGCCAGCCGTTCGGCGACGTCCTGGTAGTAGTCGGGATGGCCCTTGCCGACGTCGCTGCGGGTGATCCGGCACTCGGCACCGAGCGCCTTGAGATGCAGGACTTTCTCCTGCGCCATCTTGTCGGGGATCACCAGGATCAGGCGATAGCCCTTCTGCGATGCTGCCAGCGCCAGTCCCAGGCCGGTGTTGCCGGCAGTCGCCTCGATCAGGGTCGATGGCGGCGTTGCGCCCGGACGGATACGGCCCTCGCGCTCGGCCGCCTCGACCATCGACAGACCGATGCGGTCCTTGATGCTGCCCGTCGGGTTCTGGTTCTCCAGCTTGACGAACAACCGGCACAGGCCGGTATCGAACTTCGTCAACTCGACCAGCGGCGTGTTGCCGATGGTCGCGAGGATACCCGCGCCGCTGTGCATGGTCGTTCTCCGCGCGTCTTGCCGTCGTCAGGCGGTCGTCCCAAGATACTACTCGTACCGAACGAGCGTTTGACATGAGTGCAGATCCCAGTCACCTGATCTGGATCGACCTGGAAATGACCGGGCTGGTGCCGGAGCGCCACCGCATCATCGAGATCGCGACCATCGTCACCGATGCGCAGCTCAAGGTCCTCGCCGAAGGGCCGGTCATCGCGATCAAGCAAGCGGACGCCGAACTCGATGCGATGGACGAGTGGAACACCCGTCAGCACGGTGCTTCCGGTCTCACGCAGCGGGTGCGTGAGAGCCGCATCGGCGAAGACGAGGCGCAGGCGTTGACCCTGGAGTTTCTCGCGCGCTGGGTGCCGCCCGGCAAGTCGCCGATGTGCGGCAATTCGATCTGCCAGGACCGGCGCTTCCTGGCGCGCTGGATGCCTGCACTGGAACGCCATTTCCATTACCGCAATCTCGACGTCAGCACGGTCAAGGAATTGTGCCTGCGCTGGGCGCCGCAGATCGCGCAAGGCTTCAGCAAGGAATCGAGCCATCTCGCGCTGGACGACATCCGCGATTCGATCGCCGAGCTGGCGTACTACCGGCGCACCTTCCTGCGCGTGCCCGGATCAGCGTAAGGGCAGGGCGACCACGACCTTCGCACCGCCCAGTCCGGAGCGATCCAGCAGCAGCCGTCCGGAATAGGCCTGGACGATCTCGGCGGCGGCGGCCAGACCCAGACCCTGACCCGGCGTGTGCGTGTCGGCACGCACGCCGCGCAGCAGCAGTTGTTCCGCGCCGGGCGGGAAGCCACTGCCATCGTCCTCGACGATGATCAGGCACTGCTTCTGTCCGGTCAGTGCACTGACGCGGATGCGCTCCTTGCCGTACTTCGCGGCGTTTTCGAGCAGGTTGCCGAGCAGCTCGTAGAGATCGCCCTGGTCGATACGCAGCCGCATCGAGTCGGCGACCGCATTCTCCGGCCGGATCGACTTGTCGGCATAGACCTTGCCGATCGCGGCGAGCAGCTTGTCCACCAGCGGCCGGAGCGCCACCGGCTCGGTCAGCGTGCGCGTGCCGGCGGCGGCAGCGCGGCCGAGCTGGTGATCGATGATCTTCTGCATGCGGTCGATCTGCTCGTGCAGTTGTCCGCGCTGTTCGGCGCGCAGCGTGGTTTCGTCGGCCAGGCCGCGCAGCACCGCCAGCGGTGTCTTCAGCGTGTGAGCGAGGTCGGCCAGCGCATTGCGATAGCGGGTCTGCTGATTGCGCTCGCTGACGATCATCGCGTTCAAGTCGCGCGCCAGCGGCACGAGCTCGTCGGGATAGCTGCCCTGGATCTGCACCTGGCGCCCGGCCTCGATGTCGTGGAGCTCCCGACCGAGTCGGCGCAGTGGCGCGAGTCCCCAGCGCAACAGCAGCAGCAGGGCCAGCAGCAGGCCACCGAGCATCGCCCCGAGCCAGATCCACAGCGTCCTGCGGAACACGGCCACCTGGCGGTCGTAGGCGGCGGCATCCTCGAGCACGACGATTGTGTAGCGCCGCGGATCCTTGGCCAGGTCGATCCAGCGCACGCCGAAACTCAGCGCGAAGGCGTTGGGTTCCCGCAGCCGGTGGAACGACCATTCGCCGACCTCCGGAATCTCCGCCGTGCTCAGTTGCAGGAAGTCGGCCGAGCTCCAGATCACCTGTCCACTTTCGTTGAACAGCGCCGCTTCCAGTCCCGACAACGGCTGACGCAGGCGCGGATCGGGTACTGCGTCCAGCGCGATCGTCAGGTCGCCGTCGGCGTTGATCGACGCGGCGCCGAGCAGGGAATAGACCAGCGTCTGCAGCTTGTCCTGCTGCGCCTGCTGCAGACCGCCCTGGAACGCGCGTTCGAGCACCAGACCGGCGAGACTGCCGAAGGCCGCGACCAACAGCGCGGCGGCGGCGAGCAGGCGTGCGCGCAGCGAGTTCATCGCCCGACTCGCGGCCTTCGGCGATTCAACTGCGCGGCAAGTCCCAGCGGTAGCCGGCGCCGCGCAGCGTCGTGATCGGGTTGTACTGGCCGTTCGGATCGAGCTTGGCGCGCAGGCGGCGGATGAACACCTCGATGACGTTGCTGTCGCGCTCTTCGTTCTCCGGGTACAGGTGCTCGGTCAGCTCGGTCTTGGAGACGACCTTGCCGGCGCGGGTCAGCAAGTGTTCGAGCACGCGGAACTCGTAGCTGGTCAGCTCCACCGGCTTGCCGTCGGCCGCGACGGTCTTGGCACCGAGATCGACGACATAGGGGCCGGAGACCAGCTGCGCCGATGCCCAGCCACCGGAGCGGCGCAGCAGCGCGCGCACGCGTGCCAGGAACTCCTCGCGGTGGAAGGGCTTGACGAGATAGTCGTCGGCGCCGGCTTCCAGTCCTTCGACCTTCGACTGCCAGCCGTCCCGCGCGGTCAGGATCAGGACCGGATACTTGCGCCCGCTGGCACGCGCGCGGCGGATGATGTCGATGCCCGGCACGCCGGGCAGGCCGAGATCGATGACGGCAATGTCGGTGGGATACTCCTCCGCCATGTAGGCGCCCTGGTTGCCGTCGGCGGCGGCATCCACCGCGAAGCCGTCCTCGGCCAGAAAGCGCACGACCTGTTCGCGCAGCGCGGCGTCGTCCTCGATGACCAGTGCACGCATGGATGTCTTCCTATGGATCGACCTGATAGCTGCGGACTTCGCCGTTGCGCAGCAGCTTGACGCGGTACCCGCGCCCCTCCGGTTCGACGGCCAGCACACGGCCACCGTAGCGGCGCTGCGCGAGCCGCGCCGCCTCGGCTGGCGACAGCGAGCGGTGACCATTCAGCTCTGCCGCCAGCGGATCGCGCGCCGGCCCAGGCGCGACCGGCTCGACGATACGTCCGGGCGGGTCGCGGTCCGCGTCGGGCCGCGCCTGCGCCGGCGTCGTTCCGATCGCAGCCAGCAGGCACAGCATCAATACGGGGCGTCGCATCCTACAACTTTAGTAGCCCGCCGGCCGCACGTCGACCTGCACCGCGATGCGATGGCCGGGATCGTAGGGCATGCGTGTGTGGTAGATGCGGCCGTTGTAGCGGTAGGCGACGTCGTAGCCGTCGAGTCGTTGCTCGTAGCGGACTGCCTGGACCGGACGGCAGCGCTGCTCGTAGGTGACGCGCTCGGCGCGCGGCGGCCTCTGCGCGGCCATCGCCTGCTGTCCGAGGCTCGCGCCGACCAGCACGCCGAGCACCGTGGCGGCGTCACGCCCGCGCCCCTTGCCGAACTGATGCCCGGCGACACCGCCGGCGATCGCGCCGACGACGGTTCCGGCCGCGAGATCCTCGCGGCGATACCCGCCCGGATAGACGACCCGTTCATCCCAGCACTCGCGGCTGGGTTCCTCGATGCGAACCGTCCGATAGACCGGCGTTGCGCTGACCACACGCGCGAATTCGAGATCGTCACGACCGTACCGGCCGTGATCGGCGAACGCCGCGGGGGTCACGAAAGCCAACGCGAAAATGGCGACGAGGCTCGGTTGTTTCATGGCGGACTCCGCGATTGCCCACGCTCAGGTGTGTGTGTCCGAGCCTAGGCTCGCGAGCTGAATTCGTACTGAACTCCGGCGGCTGCGCTACCGCCGGGTGGCGGCACCATGCGCCGGCGATGGATGAACCCGATGACATCGAGTCAGGTCTCGCCGGGTCCATCGCCCTCCACGCTGCTCGTCCTTTACTTCTGCGAGGTCGTGGCGAAGCGCTTGAGGGTTGCGGGGGAGAAGTAGGACGGATCCATCTCCCAGTCGTACTCGATCAGCTTGCGCTCCTCGTTGGTGAGGTTGATCGCCACGTAGCGCCGCGACTGCAGGTCGTAGTGGACCTGCACGCCGTTGATCACGACCGGGACGTTGGCGAAGGTGATCGAGTGCGACTCGGCCGTGCGCCAGAACTGGTCGCGTTCGTCGTACATGTCCTGCAGGTGCACGATCCACGAATCCTCGTCCAGGTAGAACGTGCGCTTCTTGTAGCGATGCGCGTAGCCCGCGCGCACCTCGGCCTCGATCACCCAGACACGATGGCGTTCGTAGCGCGCGAGATCCTGATTGATGTGGCCCTTCTGCAGGATGTCCTTGTACTTCAGCTTCGGGTCGTACAGCCGGTAGCTGTTGTACGGGATCAGCATCTCCTTCTTGCCCACCAGCTTGATCGTGTAGCGGTCCAGCGGCCCGTTGAACATGTCGAGCTGGTCGTGCGTCATCAGACCGTCGAACAGGGGGTTGTCGTAGCCGACCTCGCCGATGCGCCGCGAGCGACCGATGCTGTTGTTGTACACCCAGACGCCAGTCTGGTCCTTGATGCGGTCGATCGGTACGTGCAGGAGATTCGCCTCACCGGCCTTGTTCGGCGGCGAGATGGTCTTGACCAGGGCATACAGGTTCATGCCCTTGAGCGAATCCACCGTGGACTTCACGTTGTTGTAGACGTAGGTCAGCTCCAGGTAATTGCGCTCGACCACGTAAGAGCCGTCGGCCGCGGTCGCGGCGACGTTGACGAAGCCCTTATAGCCCTTGGTGTTGTAGCGCATGATGTGATTCCACATCACCTCGGTGCCATTGCCGGGGATGGGGAAGGGATAGCCCTGCGCCGCACAGCAGAAGCCGTAGCCCTGATTGGTCAGTTCCACCTTCGTGGCATTGGCGCGCGTGGCGTCGTAGAACCATTGCGGATACGACGCGGAACGCCGCGTCGGGTACACGATCATCTTGTAGTCGGGGAAGGTCTTGAACAGTGCCTTGTAGCCCTCGCTGAGCAGCGGCGCGTACTGCTGTAGGTTCTGCGCCGTGATCGTGTACAGCGGCTTGTCAGCGGCGAAGGGGTTGTCGCCGCGCGGCATGTCGCGCTGCGGCAGGCCGCCGCTCCACGCCGGGATCACGCCGTCGGCGCTGCCGGCACGCTCCGCGCCGATCGGCGTCAGCTCCTTGTCCAGCCGCTGCGCCTCGGCGGCCGGCACCTTGGCCTGCAGCAAAGGCGCGACCAGGTATGCACAGAGCGCGACCAGCGCAGTCGCGGAACGGAACTCGAATCGGGCATCTCGCATGGTCGTCGTGTGCCGTGCACCCACGGCACCTCTCCTCAGTGTGTTTCGATTATGCCCGCGGCGCCGCGCCTTGACCTGAATCCGCGGACCGGCGCGCCGGCAGGACCAGCCAGGCCAGCGCCGGCAGCAGCACGATCGCGCCAAGCAGGTTGGTGCTGAACATGAACAGCAGCAGCAGGCCCATGTCCGCCTGGAACTGCAGGCCGGAGAACAGCCAGGTACAGACGCTGATCAGTAGCGAGGCCGAGGTGAACACCACGGCCTTGCCGGTATGGCGCAGGGCCTGGAAGTACGCCGCGCGCAGCGGCTCGCCGGTCTCGATGTGCCGGGCGAACACGCTCCACAGGTAGATGCTGTAATCCACGCCGATGCCGACGCCGAAGGCCGCCACCGGCAAGGTGGCCGGCTTCATGCCGATGCCGAGCGTCGCCATCAGGCCGTAGGTCAGCAACGAGCACAACACCAGCGGCGTCAGGATGCAGACCACGCTGGCCAGTGTGCGGAACGACAGCCAGGCGAACAGACCCAGCGTCGCGTGCACCCAGATGATCACCAGCAGCTCGCGCGCCCGGATTTCCTCGTTGGTCGCGGCCATCACGCCGACGTTGCCGGACGCGAGCTTGAAATCGACGCCGGCATCGGCATTGTCCGTGTTGAAGCGCTTGACCGCCGCGACGATGCGGTCGATGGTCTCGGCGCGGTGATCGGCCGTGAAGACCAGCACCGGCATCACGCTGCAATCCGGGTTGTTGAGACCCAGCGAGGTCGGTACCGGCGACACGAGGTGGGCAAGGCCGCCTTCATTGCGCGGCAGCACGCGCCACTTGATCGAGCCCTCGTACCAGGCCGCCCGCACCTGCCGCGCCAGCTGCGGCAGCGACATCACCGACTGCACGCCTGGCGTGTTCTCCATGTGCCAGCTGAAGCGGTCGATGACTTCCATCTTCTCCGGCGCGACACAGCCGTATTCGCCGGCCACGGCCAGCACCTTGAGCAGATCGACGCCGATCGCGAAGTTCTCGGCGATGCGCCGCGAATCGATGTTGTAGCGGCTGTCGGGACGCAGTTCCGGCACACCGACTTGGCGATCGCCGACGGTCAGCTCCGGGTACTTGGCCAGGGCCCAGCCCAGTGCCAGCAATGCGGCGAGCAGTGCCGTCATCGCGTAGCCGCGCGTGGCGAACGCGGAGAGCCGCTGCCACAGCCGGTCGGCGAGGGCGATGCGCAGCTGGGCGCGGCGCCGGAACTTCTCCACGTCCGGCAATCCGACCCAGGACAGCACGATCGGCAGCATCATCTTGTTGGTGACGATCACCGCGGCCATGCCCATCGCTGCGTTGAACGCCATCTCGCGCACGATGTCGATCTTGATGAACCCCAGCGTCGCGAAGCCGATGACATCGGTGACGATCGCGACCGTGCCCGGAATGAACAGCTGACGGAACGTCTGCACCGAGGCATCGAAGGAGTTGCGTCCGTTCTCCGCGACCTCGTGACCCCAGGCGTTGATGTACTGGACGCCGTGCGACACGCCGATCGACAGGATCAGGAAAGGCACGAGGATCGCGAAAGGATCCAGTCCGAAGCCGGTCAGGCGCAGCAGGCCCAGTTCCCAGACCACCGCCGTGAGGGCCGCCGACAGGGGCAGCAGCGACAGGCGGAACGAGCCGCAGAACAGCCACAGCAGCAGCACGGTCGAGAACAGCGCGAACGCGAAGAAGCCGACCACTTCCAGGCTGGCGTCGGTGACATCGCCCACGACCTTGGCGAAGCCGATGATGTGGATGTCGATGCCATCGCCGGCGAAGCGGCTGCGGATGTCTTCGAGCTGCCGGGCGACGGCGGCGTAATCGAGCCGTTCGCCGGTTTCCGGGTGGATCTCCAGCAGTTCGGCGACGATCATCGCGCCGTGCTGGTCCGCCGACACCAGGCGGCCGATGATGCCCGCCTTGCCGACGTTCTCGCGGATCAGCGCGAGCATGTCCGGCGACGGCGTGTAGTTGCGCGGCACGACGTCGCCGGACTCGAAGCCACCTTCGACGATCTCGATGTAGCGCACCCCGGGCGTGAACAGCGAGGTGACGCGCGACCGATCCACGCCGGGCAGGAAGAACACCTCGTCGGTGACCTTGCGCAGCGTTTCGAGGAAACGGGCGTCGTAGATGTCGCCGCTGCGGTTGATCAGCGCCAGCGAGATCAGGTTGGCACCACCGAAGGCCTGTTCGTACTGCTTGAACACCTGCATGTAAGGGTGGCCGAGCGGGATCTGCTTCTCGAAGCCCGCGCTCGGCTGCAGTCGGGTGGCCAGCACCGCCATCCAGACCGTGAAGGCCGCGAGCACCGCGAAGGTCAGCCAGCGACGACCATAGACCACCGCGATGAAGAAGCCGAGTATCCGTTCTGCGACAGGTCCCACCGTCTCCTCCGTATGCGCGTCCTGGTGCGCATCCTGCGCAAGACGGGGACATCCTTATCCCCGAACTTCAGATGACCGGCTCAGTTGTCTTTCACCGGCGTACCGTCGCCGAGGCGCTGCAATCCGGTCACGACCAGAGTCTCGCCGACGGCGAGACCCTCCACGATCTCCGCCTGACCCGGACTGCGCTGGCCGACGCGGACTTCGCGCAGGCGTGCCGATCCGGACTCGACGACGTACACGAACAGACGGTCGCCGCGCGGAAAGATCGCCTGCTCGGGAACGACGACGGCGTCCTGCCGTTGCGCCACGGCGAGGCGGATGCGGGCGAACTGCCCTGGGCGCAGTTCGCCACCGGGGTTGGGCAGCCGGGCGCGCAGGGCCAGCGAGCGCGTGGCATCGGCGATGCGCGGGTCGATCGCATACACCTCGCCCTCGAAGCGCCGGCGCGGATAGGCATCCACCTCCACCTCGATCTTCTGGCCCGCGGCGATGCGCGGCAGCGCGCTTTCGTCCACCCGGAAATCGACCTTCAGGGACTGCATGGACTCGAGATTGACCAGATCCTGGCCCGCGGCGACGTAGTCGCCGGGGCTGACCAGCCGGATGCCGGCGATGCCCGCAAACGGCGCGACGATGCGTGTCTTGTCGAGGCGCGCCTGCGCCAATGCCAGGGTCGCCGCCGCCTGGTCGCGGCTTGCGGCCGCCTGGTCGCGATCGGACTGCGACAGCAGCTGGCGGCCGTACAGCTCGCCGGCCCGGTCGAAGCTGCGTTGCGCGAGCTGCAGATTGGCGCGGGCCTGGTCCACCTCGGCGCGCTGCACCGCGTCATCGAGTTCGAACAGCAGTTGCCCGCGCGCGACGGCCTGTCCCTCGGTGAAACCGATGCGGACGATCCGGCCCGCGATCTCGGGGCGCACGACCACCGATTCATCGGCGCGCAGACTGCCGACCGCCGTGAGTTCCTCGCGGACCGCTCCGGGCGCGACACGCTGCACTTCGACCGGCACCGCGTCGGCCGGTGCGGCACGCGCGGATTCCGCGGAAGGGGCATGTCCGCCGGAGCAGGCGGTCAGGCACAGGATCAGCCAGAGTGCGCGGTGGCGCGGATTCATGGACAGTCAGGCATGGTCTGAAGTCGCGGTCACGGAAACGCCAGACGCAGGACGTCGTCGGAGCGCGCGTAGGCACGGAACATCGTGCGTGCCATGACCGCAAGCATGCCATGAACCTCGTCGGCGCTGCGGTGACGCAGCGGCAGCACGCAGGCCTCGACCAACGAGATCGTGGCGCGCGCCAGCTCGTCGAGGTCGCCGGCGAAATCCAGCTGCCGCCGGTCCACGCCGCGCTGCAGGACGTCGCGCAGGATCGCGATCGCGCCGGCCTCGAACGCGCGTTGGGCGGCATCGATCTGCGCCGTCTCCGGGGTCGATGGCGTCAGCCAGTACCCGGCGATGCCGTTCTCGACACGGGGATCCTGCAGCATGCGCTGCAGCCCGGAGAACAACAGCATGATCGACCGGATCGGGTCGGGTTCACGGCGCATCGGTTCGAGGATGTAGCTGTCGAAGATGGCGTGCAGCCGCTTCAGGCAGTCGAGGTAGAGCTCCTCCTTGCCGCTGAAGTGCCAGTACAGCGCACCCTTGGAAATCCGCGCCGCCTTGGCGATGTCACCGATCGACACACCCTCGTAGCCGAAGCGGCCGAACAGCTCGAAGGCGCGGGTCTCGATCGCGGCGAGGGTGTCGAAGCGCTCGTGAGCAGGCTTGCGCGGCATGTCCGGAAGGCAGTGGATCAGGCGCGGTATTGTCCGCGAACTCGAACCGATGCGCAGCCACCGCTAATATGCGGGAGCATGAGCAACCTGGCGCGGTGGTCGGAAATCTTCGCGGAAATGGGCTTGCGCGGCGATCCGCTGACGCATGCGGAGCTGCGCCGTCACTACAGCGAACCGAGTCGTGCCTACCATACCCTGCACCATGTCGCCGAATGTCTCGACCTGTTCGAGCTGGTCGGCGGCTTCGCCCGGCACCCGCGCGAGCTGGAGCTGGCGATCTGGTTCCACGATGGCTACTACGACGTGCGCCGCGCCGACAACGAGCTGCGCAGCGCCGAATGGGCGGCGAGTGCGCTGACCGCTGCCGGCGCCTCCGCGGACGTCGTCGAGCGCATCTACGGACTGGTGCTGGCGACCGCAGCACAGGCAGAACCCCAGACCGACGACGAATGCCTGATGATCGACATCGACCAGGCGATCTTCGGCGCGCGGCCGGCGCGCTACGCGGAGTACGAACGCCAGATCCGCCAGGAACACCGGCACGTGCCGCAGTCGCTCTACCAGAGCGTGCGCAAGAAAGACCTGCGCGACGCGCTGCTGCGCCCGCACATCTACTGGACCGACTGGTTCCGCGCCCGTTACGAAGCGATGGCGCGCTCCAACATCCAGCGCGCGCTGCGTCGCATGACCGGCGCGCCGCTGAGTGGCGGCTGAGCGCCTTTAGCCTTCCAGCTTCCTGAGCTCGCGGCGCAGCTCGAATTCGTCGCTGGTGACGCAGGCTTCCATGTTGCGCAGGCGTTCTTCCAGGCGGGCGAACCGGGCCTTGAGGTCGGCGGTGGACGCGCCGTGGTTCGTGCCGCGACGGGCGTCGTCGTGCGCTGCTTCGCGTCGCGTGTCGGCGTCCGCGGGGTCCATCAGGTACCACAGCACCAGATAGATCACGCCGAGCGGGAAGAAGCCGCTGAAGATGAGCCCGACGACGAACAGCACTCGGATCAGCTTGACGTTCCAGTCGAAGAACTCCGCCAGGCCGGCGCACACGCCGGCGACCCAGCCGCGCTGCGGATAGCGGCGCAGACGCTCGAAGAACGTGCCTTCGCGCACGTGGTCACGGATGCTCATGATATTTCTTCCTCCAGCCCGGCGACTCCGTATCCAGAATCTGCTCCAGCGCGTCGATGCGCTTCTCCATGCGATCCGCCAGGGCCATCAGCTGCGCGCCGCTGGCGCCCAGACCCTCGGCCTGCTGAAGGCCATGGCGCCGCTCCCTGTGGCGCAGAATCAGCCAGATGATGGCGACCGGTGTGCCGAACACCATGAAGATTGCCAGCAGGGGCACTAAAGCTTCCACAGAGCACTCCCGTTTCCCCGCGCGATCAGGAATCCGACTCGTCTGGCTTGGCCCCCGACTTGCCGAACTTCGCCCGCAATTTTGCCAGTTCCGCCTCGACCTTGTCGTTGGATTCGAGCTGCGCGAACTCGTCGGCGACCGTGCGCGTGCCCAGATCGTAGGCCTCGAGTTCGGCCTCCATGCGGTCGATCTTGCCCTCGTACTGCTCCATGCGCAGCATCGTGTCGGTCATCTTGCGGTCGTTGATCTGCGTCTTGACCTTCAGCCGCGAGGCCACCGACTGCTGGCGCAGGATGATCGACTTCTGGCGCTGGCGCGCATCGGCGAGCTTGGCCTTGAGCTTGGCGGTGTCGTCGTCGAGCTTGACGATCTCGTCGTTGACATGGACGAGCTCCTTCTCGACCGCCGCCTGATGGTCCATCAAGCGCTGGCGGGCAGCCAGCGCGCCGCGCGCGAGGTCCTCGCGCCCCTTGCTCATCGCCAGCTCGGCCTTGCGCGACCAGTCGGCGACGTCGGCTTCCAGCTGGCCGATGCTGCGCTGCAGTTCCTTCTTGCGCGCCAGCGTGCGCACGGCGGTCGAGCGCACCTCGACCAGCGTGTCCTCCATCTCCTGGATGATCAGGCGCACCATCTTCTCGGGATCCTCGGCCTTGTCGAGCATGGCGTGGATGTTGGAGTTGATGACGTCGGAGAGGCGGGAAAAGATGCCCATGGTTCTGTCCTCGTGAAACGATCGGGTGACGGCTGGACGCTCACAGTGCCGCGGGGGCGGACGGCGCAAGCTCGGGCCTCGCGGTGGTCGAAGCCTGCACGTCCGGGGTCGGCAGCCACGGCTGGATGGTCTTCTGGATGGTTTGATCCAGCTCTTCGCGGATCAGCGTCAGGGCGGCATTGCCCTGTGCGGCGATCACGCGGCCCACGCCCGTGGCCACGCGCTGGGTCAGGCCGTCGTCGGCGGCGGCCAGGCCGCTGAAACCGAGCAGGGCGGCGAGCGCCGCCGCGCGCAGAACGTTCTTGTTGGTGTTGTGGATCAGCTGGGTCATGGCGAACTCCTGTGAGCCGGGGGTGTGTGCCCTGATTGTTGCGAGCGCCGTGCCAAGTCGGTCGATCTGGCTTATGTCATTGATATGTTGATAATTAATGGAGCAGGGCCGAAGTTGTGGACATTTCGGCGCTGGCGGTTCTCACCGCCGACTGGTCAATATCGCCACGCTATAGCAAACTCGGCCACATGGACGAAAGAACCGCGCTGGAACCCATCCTCGGCCAGGCTGACAACTTCCTCGCGGTGCTGGAGCGCGTGTCGCGGGTCGCACCGCTGTCCAAGCCCGTCCTGATCATCGGCGAGCGCGGCGCCGGCAAGGAGCTCATCGCCGCGCGCCTGCATTTCCTGTCGGAGCGCTGGGCGCGGCCCTTCGTCAAGTTCAACTGCGCCGCGCTCAACGAGGAGCTGCTGGAGTCGGAGCTGTTCGGCCACGTCGCCGGCGCCTACACCGGCGCCGCGCGCGCCCGCACCGGCCGTTTCGAGCTGGCCAACGGCGGCACGATCTTCCTCGACGAACTGGCATCGATGTCCCTGCGCCTGCAGGAGAAGCTGCTGCGTGTCGTCGAATACGGCGAGTTCGAGCGCGTCGGCTCCAGCGAGACGATCAAGGTCGATGTGCGCCTGCTCGGCGCGGCCAACGTCGATCTGCCCGCGGCGGCACGCGCCGGCAGGTTCCGCGAGGACCTGCTCGATCGTCTGTCCTTCGACGTCATCACGATCCCGCCGCTGCGCGAACGCAAGGAAGACATCCTGCTGCTCGCCGAGAAGTTTGCCGAAGGCATGGCGACGCAGCTGGGCCGCGAGTACTTCGCCGGATTCGCGCCGGGGGCGCAACGCGTGCTGCTCGATTACGAGTGGCCGGGCAACGTCCGCGAGCTGCGCAACGTGGTCGAGCGTGCCGTCTATCGGCTCGAACACGCGCGGCAGGTCGTCGAACGCATCGAGCTCGATCCGTTCGAATCCCCCTATCGGCCGCGCGCGCGCGCCGGCACCGACGAGGCGCGTGCAACGGTACCGCTTGGGCCGGGCCGGGAGGACCGCGCCGTGACCGACAGTGATCCGGCGCTGCCGCTGGATTTCGAGGCGGCGGTGGCGGCATTCGAGACCGGCCTGCTGCGCCGCGCGCTCGGCGAGGCGCGCTTCAGCCAGAAGCGGGCCGCCGAGCTGCTCGGCCTGAGCTATCACCAACTGCGCGGACTGCTGCGCAAGTACCGCCTGCTCGACGCCGAGACCGGGACGGCGGCCGAATCGGCCGCTCGCTGAGGGGCGCGCGAGCACTCACACCTTTTCGCGGATACGCTCGGCCTGCGCATGCAGCTCGGCCGCGTGGCGCTCGGGCGAGCCGGTGCGGCGGCACAGCAGGCCGTAGAACGTCGGCACGACATAGAGCGTGAGGACGGTGGAGAACGCGACGCCGAAGAAGATCACGACACCCAGGATCGTGCGTGCCTCGGAGCCGGCACCGCTCGCCAGCATCAGCGGGATCGAGCCGGCAATCGTCGAGACCGAGGTCATCAGGATCGGGCGCAGGCGGATGCGCCCGGCTTCGACCAGCGCCTCGTCGAAGGCGTATCCGGCGTCACGCAGCTGGTTGGCGAACTCGACGATGAGAATGCCGTTCTTCGCGGCCAGTCCGATCAGCATGACGATGCCGATCTGCGAATAGACGTTGAGCGTCATGCCCAGACCCCACAGCGCCAGCAGCGCGCCGAACACGGCCAGCGGCACGGTGGTCATGATCACCAGCGGGTGGACGAAGCTCTCGAACTGCGCCGCCAGCGCGAGATAGACGATCAGCAGCGCCATCGCGAAGGTCAGCACGATGGCCGCGCCGGCATCGCGGAACTCGCGCGAGTCGCCGCGGTAGCCGATCTGCACGGAGTCCGGCAGTTCCTCGCGGATCAGGGTTTCCATGTAATCCAGCGCCTCGCCGAGCGAGTAGCCGGGCGCCAGGCCGGCGGACAGCGTGATCGAGCGCACCCGGTCGAGCCGGTTGTAGGTCGCCGACGAGGCCGACTCGCGCGCACGAACCAGGCTCGACAGCGGCACCAGCGAGCCGTCGGACGGGACGCGCACGTAGATCGCGGACAGATCGTCCGGCGTGCGCCGCTCGGCGTCCGGGGATTGCAGGATGACGTCGTATTCTTCGCCACCGCGCTCGAAGCGCGTGACCCGCCGGCCGCCCATGTAGGTTTCCAGTGCCGCCGCCACCGCGCTCACCCGCACGCCGAGGTCGGCGGCGCGCTGGAGATCGACTGTCAGATCGATCTGCGGCTTGGTTTCGTGGTAGTCGGAATCGAGCCGCAGCAGCCTCGGGTTCTCCCGGGCGCGCTGCAGGATGCGGTCACGCCACGCGGCGAGTTCGTCGTAGCTGCCGCCACCGATGGCGATCTGCAAGGGCAGGCCGGCGTTGCCGCCCATGCCGAAGCCGGCGCGCTGGAAGATCGAGGTGCGCACGCCGGTCAGATCGGCCAGCGCGTGCGTGTAGTCCGCGGCGATCTGCTCGGAGCTGCGGACGCGTTCCTTCCACGGGGTCAGGCTGATGATGAAACGCGCCGTGTTGACCTCCTCGCCGGCGCCGAAGTCGGGCACGCGCGCCAGCACCCGGGCGATCTCGCCCTTGCCGAGCTGCGGGGTGACCTGCGCCTCGATGCGCTCGACGTAGGACTGGGTGTATCCCAGGCTCGCGCCCTCCGGCGCCAGCACACGGATGAAGAACCCGCCGCGATCCTCGACCGGCGTGAACTCGCGCGGCACCTTCTGCGCCACCCAGAACACCCCGGCGGCGAGCACGAGCAGCAGCGTCACCGGCAGCACCGGATGCGGCAGCGACGCGCGCAGCGAGGCCTGGTACAGCGCCGACAGGCGGTTGAAGCCTTGATCCAGCGCATCGAGCAGCCGGTTGCGCCGGTCCGACTTCCGCAGCAGCGCCGCCGACAGCACCGGCGACAGCGTCAGTGCGACGATCGACGAACAGATCACCGCGCTGGCCAGCGACAGCGCGAACTCGCGGAACAGGCGCCCGACATTGCCCTGCAGGAAGCCGATCGGCACGAATACCGCGCACAGCACGACGGTCGTCGCGACGACCGCGAATCCCACTTCGCGCGTGCCGCGAAACGCCGCCAGCAGCGGCGGCTCGCCGAGCTCCAGGCGACGGTGGATGTTCTCGACGACGACGATGGCGTCGTCCACCACCAGGCCGATCGCCAGCACCAGCGCCAGCAGGGTCAGGATGTTGATCGAGAAGCCGAACAGGTACAGGAACAGGAACGACGCGATCAGCGAGATCGGCACCGTGACCGCCGGGATCAGCGTCGCGCGCGGGCTGCCGAGAAACAGGAACAGCACCGCGATCACGCTCAGCGCGGCGATGAACAGCGTGCGGACGACCTCGTCCAGCGAGGCGGCGATGAACTCGGACGAATCGTAGTTCACCTGCAGGCGCATGCCCGCCGGCAGCGTGGCCTGCAGCTGGCGCATCCGCTCCTTGACCGCCTCGGCGACCTCCAGCGTGTTGGCCTTGGAAGTCTTGACGATGCCCAGGCCCAGGGAATTGACGCCGTTGGCCCGGAACGATCCGCGCGGATCCTCCGCGCCGAGGTCGATTCGGGCGATGTCACCCAGGCGCACCGGGAAACCGTCGGCACCGCGCGCGACGACCAGGTCCCGGAAGTCCTCGACCGACTGGAACGGGCGCCGCGCGCGCAGGCTGAACTCCCGGTCGGCGGACTCGATGCGACCGGCCGGGCGCTCGATGTTCTGCTGGCGCAGCGCGGTTTCGACGTCCTCGGCGGTCAGGCCGCGCGCGGCGAGGCGGCTGCGGTCGAGCCAGACGCGCATCGCGTAACGCTGCGCACCGCCGAGGCGCAGCTCCGATACGCCGCTGATCGAAGTGAAGCGATCGACCAGATAGCGGTCCGCGTAATCGGTCAGCGCCAGCTGGTCGAGGCGATCGCTGGTCAGGACCATCCACAGGATCGGTGTCGCATCGCTGTCGGCCTTGACGACTTCCGGCGGGTCGGCCTGGTCGGGCAGGCGACTGAGCAGGCGGGAGACGCGGTCGCGCACGTCATTGGCGGCGGCGTCGATGTCGCGCGCCAGGGTGAACTCGATGGTGATCTGCGAACTGCCGGCACGCGACGACGACGAGATCGAGCGGATACCTTCAATCCCGGAGATCCCGTCCTCGAGGATCTGCGTGATCTGGCTTTCGATGATCTGCGCGGAGGCCCCGGCATAGGTCGTGCGCACCGAGACCACGGGCGGGTCGATGTCGGGGTACTCGCGCACCGATGTGTTCTGCAGGCCGAACAGGCCGAACACGATCAGCAGCAGATTGATCACGGTGGCCAGGACCGGGCGCTTGACGGAGGTGTCGGAGATCCACACGGGAGGAATCACGCAAAAACGTGTCCGGATGATACGCGCAGCCGGCCGCGGACTGGCCGTTCATCGCGCGAGATGCCGCCCCTCGCCGGCCCATGCTGGCGCGGCCCGCCCCATGGTCTAATCTCGTCGGCCACGGATGGCAGGAGTCGAGACACGGTGCCCAAGGGAGACCTGATGCAGCCCGCACGCACGGCGGTCCGGCGCCCCGTGTGGCCGTTCGCGGCGCTGTGCCTGTTGATCGGTGCGCTGGTCGGGTTGATGTACTCGGCCTTCGTCATCGACAAGGGCGTGCGCGCCTATGCGACGGGCGAGAGCCTCTGGTCCAAGGGCCGCAAGGACGCCATCCACGCCCTGGAGCTGTACCTGTTCAGCGGCGAGGACAAGCACTGGCTCGACTACCAGACCGGACTCGCGGTGCCGCTGGCCGACCGCGCGGCGCGGCTGGAAATGGACCGTGCCGATTTCGACTACGAGAGGGCCTTCTCGTCCTTCGTTGCCGGCCGCAATCACCCGGCCGACGTGCCGGCACTGATCCGGCTCTACCGCTGGCTCGGCTGGCACGAACGCCTGCAGCGGGTCGTCGAGGTCTGGGTTGCGGCCGACGTCCACATCCTCGAACTCGAACGGCTCGGCCTGGACATCCGCCAGCGCCACGCGGCGGGGGCCATCGCGCCCGAGCAACTGCGCGCGCTCGATGCGGAGATCAGCCGCATCAGCGCCGCGATCGATCCGCTGGAAACGGAATTCGCCATGCGGCTCGGCGAGTCGGCGCGCTGGGTCCAGGATCTGCTCGACATCGTCATCGTCACCGCGGCGATGATCATGCTGCTGCTGGTGGTTTACATCTTCGCGTACTTCGTGCTGCTGCACTGAGCGTCGCCGCGGCTCAGCACGCCTGCACCAGCACGGGATAGTACCCCCCGTCGCCGCCACGGCTCAGGTGCGCCAGCCCCGGCGCGTCGGGCCGTTCCACGAAACGCGCGATCAGGCCAGCGGTTTCGCCGGTGCTGTACGGCCGTTGCGCAGGGAGACCGGATGCGGCGATGCCCGCCGCCACGAGGCGGTCGAGTTCAGCATCACCGCAGCCATGGCCGGCGATCACGCGCCATCCGGCGGGGAGCTGGCGCAGCACGTCCGCGGCTTCATCGAGACGCGCGCAGCGCGGGGCGACCCGGAGCAACGCCTTCGGCTGCACGCAGTCGGCATCGACATAGAACCAGTGGCTGCATTCCAGGATCGGCGCATCTGCCGGCAGGTTCAGGCGCACGCGCTGTTCGTTCAGTGGCCAGACGCCTTCCTCGACATAGCCGAGCAGTGCGCGGCGGTGGTGGGCGCTGCCCAGCTGCAGCAGTTCGCAGACGGCCTCCAGTGCCGCGCCCTTGCGGTGCGTGGCCAGCTGCGGACCGCTCATGCGCAGGTGCTGGGCGATGTAGAACCCGGCCATGTTGCCGGAGATATTCATGAACTCGAATGGTTTGGGCGGGCGGCCCTCGGCGACGACACCGCGCAGCGCGCGCACGCAATCGACCAGCATCGGTGCTTCCGAGGCCAGATACAACGCGGTATCGGCGCCAACACCTCCGCCGCTGCGGCCGCAGTGCAGTGCGCCGAAGATCGCCAGCTCGATGAAGCGGTTGATGCGCCGGAACGCCTGGCCGGTCAGCGCCTGCAGCTCGGCGCGCAGATCGGCCGACACCTCGGTCAGCAGCCGCTCGTGGTGATACACCGCGGCGATCTTCAGCATCCGTCGCGCTCCAGCACCAGTGCGCAGTTGTTGCCGCCGAAGCCAAAGGTGTTGAGCAGCACCGGGCCGCCGGTCCACGGCGCCGGCGCCGTCAGGGGGGCGATGCCGATCTCGGGATCGGGTTGCTCGAAGTGGCGGGTCGCCGGGATCCGGCCGCGATCGAGGCAGGCCGCGAAGGCCAGCGTCTCCAGCAGGCCGCAGGCGCCGAGCGTGTGGCCCAGTACCGGCTTGATCGTCGTGAACGGCGGCACCCGCTCGCCGAAGACCTCGCGCAGGCCCAGACCCTCGGACAGGTCGTTGGCGCGCGTACCGGTGCCGTGCGCCTTGATCGCGCCGATCTGCTCCGCCGCGACGCCGGCATCGGTCAGCGCCAGGCGGATGGTGTGCGCGATCTGCGCAGCGGACGGGTTGGTCGGATGCGTCGTGTCGCAGAAGGTGCCGCCGCCGCGCAGGCGCCAGACGGGTCCACGGCGCGGCGGATCGCGGCTGATGACTGCCACCGCCGCGCCTTCGCCGAGCATGATGCCGTCGCGGCGCAGGTCGAACGGCCGCGACAGCTCGCGCGTGGCCAGCAGCAAGCTGTGGAAGCCCTGCTGCGACACGCGGTTCTCGAACTCGATTCCGACCACCAGGGCATCATCGACGTGGCCCTCGCGCACCGCCCAGGTCGCATAGAGCAGGGCGTTCGCGGCACTGGAGCAGGCCGTGCTGAGCGTGAAATTGGGGCCCTGCAGCCCGAGCGCGGAGTACAGGCGCGTCGCCGAGCGGGACTGGTCCGGGTTGAAGATCGCCAGCGCATCGGGGTCGCGTGCGACCGCCTCCGCGTAGTCATGCTCGTGCTGGGCGATGCCACCCGACGAGGTGCCGAGGAACAGGCCCATGCGCCGGCGCCGCGCGTCGTCGATCTGCGCGGCATCGATCACGTCGCGGGCCAGGCGCAGCAGATCGGCGTCGGGCGCACCACGGGCACCGTCAATGCGGAAGTAGGGCAGCTGGACCGGAACGCCCAGGCTGCTGAACTCGATCCGGGCCGGGTGCGTCGATTGCTGCAGGCACGCCTCGGCGGCCGCGGCCGCTCCGCGGCCGGCCGCGCACAGCACGTCGCCGGCGCGCAGATAGACGGGACGCGCGCCGGGCGCCATGGACGATGCACTCGTCACGTCAGGCCGGCTGGATGAAGTCGGCCAGGGTGTTCACGCTGGCCAGCACGCGGCGCATCTCCTTGGGATCCTCGATGCGCAGGCCGAACTGCATCTGCAAGGCCATCGAGATCTGCAGGCCGTCCACCGAATCGAGTTCGAGCGCCGACCTGGGACCGAACAGCGGCTGATCGTCCGGAATCTGCTCGGGATCGACCTGCTTGTCGGTCTCGGTGACGATCAGCTGCTTGAGCCGCGCCTTGAGCGCGGCGTCCTCGGAGCCCTTCATGGTGTCCTGTGCATGGTTGTCTCGCTGCGGCGCAGCTGCAGGGCGGCGAGGCCCAGGCAGACCAGTCCGAACGCCGACAGCGCCAGCGCCTCCGGCAGTGCCTCGCGCCAGCCGCCGCGGCGCAGGACGATATCCCAAAAGCCTTCGAGGCTCCAAGCCATCGGCGACAGCCGGGTGAGCGCCTGCATCGTGTCCGGCATGACCATCTTCGGCACCATCACGCCGCCGACCGCCGCGAGCAGCAGGCTGATCGCGCCGCCGGCGACGGTGGCCTGCAGCGTCGAGCGGACTGCCACGGCCACGCACAGCGCCAGCCCGATCGCCGCCAGGCTGGTTGCGCTGCCGATCAGCCACAGTCCGAACGGGCTGTCTCCCAGCGTCAGACGGTCGCCGCCGAGCAGCGGCACGATCCACACGCCGATCGCCAGCATCAGCACCATCTGCGTCAGGTTGACCAGGTAATAAGGCAGGGCCTTGGACGCCAGCAGGACGCCGCCGCGCACGCCCAGCGCGCGCAGCCGCAGCAGGCTGCCTTCCGAACGCTCGATGACGAAGGCGGTCGCCAGCGGAATCACGGCGAAGAACATCGCGAAGATCAGCCAGGCCGGCACGTTCTGCTGCACGGACGTGGGGGCCTCGATCGTCGTGCCGTCACTGCCGACGAAGCGCTCCATGACTGGCAGATGGCGCGGGTCGGTCAGATAGCGCAGGTTGTCGCGCTCGTCCGGCGGCGTTGCGAGGACGTGCTCAAGCAGGAACTCGGACTGCACCGCGAGCAGGGCCTGACGGACCGCGAGACTCGCCGCAGCCTTGATCTGCGGCGGCACGCCCGGCGAGATCTCGACATCGATCAACGCCGGCTCCGGCTCGCCGCCGCGGAAGTCGGCGGCCAGTTCGTTGCGCGTCGCCAGCAGCTCCGAGAATCCCGCGTGCACGATCACGCGCACGTCGGCTCGGTCCTGCACGACGAACGCACCCGACCGCAGCAGTGCGGCGGCGAAGTCCTGCGCCAGATGACCGCCGTCGCGGTCGATGATGGTCAGCGGCAGCCCGAGCGCGGCATCGGCACGGAAGGCATCGCGCAGCGCCAGCGACATCAACAGGATGAACAGCGTCGGCACCGCGAACAGCACGAGCAGGCCGTGGCGGTCGCGCGACAGCAGCAGCAGCTCCTTGCGACACAGCGCGACGAAACCGTGCATCAGCCGTCCCTCAGCGCCGTGTCGGTCAGGCGCAGGAAGACCGATTCGAGGCGCTCGTCGGGGCGGGCGCGCAACGCATCTGGCGTGTCGCAGGCCAGCAGCCGGCCTTCGTCGAGGATCGCCACGCGGTCACAGACGCGCTCGACCTCTTCCATGTAATGCGTGCTGTACAGCACGGTCACGCCGGTCGCACGCAGGCGCAGCACGGCGTCGAGCAGGAAGTTGCGCGACTGCGGATCCACACCCGCGGTGGGCTCGTCCAGGCACAGCAGCCGCGGTTTGCCGAGCAGGGCGATGCAGAAGTTCAGGCGCCGCTTGAGTCCGCCGGACAGCGACAGCGCGCGCTTGTCCAGATGCGCCGACAGATCGCCGATGCGGATCGCCGCAGCCACGGTCTCCGCGCTCGCGCCCGGCGTCAGCGCCGCGAACAGCTCCAGGTTCTCGCTCACGCTCAGGCCCGGATAGAAGGCCAGCTCCTGCGGCGCATAGGCCACACGCGCGCGCACGGCAGCGGCCTGGGTCGCGACATCGCATCCGTCGATGACGACGCGGCCGCGATCGGCGGACAGCGTGGTGGTCAGGATCGAAATCAGCGTGGTCTTGCCGGCGCCGTTGGGGCCGAGCAGGCCGAACACGCAGCCGTCGGGCACGCGCAGATCGAGTCCGGCCAGCGCGGGGCGTGCCGCACCGGGATACCGTTTGTGCAGTTGCTCGATGTCGATCACGCGCTGACTACGGGACGAGTGGGTTGGCGTAGCATGGGCCGGGCCGGCCAAGCCCATCGCGACCCAGACGATGGGTTCGGCGGCCGCCGAGCCCATCCGATGAAACGTCTGATTGCAATCATTCTGCCAGTTTTGGCGGCGCTGCCGGCGCCACCGGTTCACGCCGCGAGCGATGCTGCGGTCGAACAGCGCCGCGAGCGGCTGCGGCAGAAACGGGAACAGCAGTTCCGCGACGCGGACCGCGATCAAAGCCGCTCGCTGAGCCGAGCGGAGATCGAGGCAGCCGGACTGCCGACGTCGCTGCTGCGCCACTTCGACGAGATCGACACCGACGGCGATGGCGCACTGTCACCGGAAGAACTGCAGGCGATGCAGGACCGGCGCGTGCGCGCGGCCCGTGCCGGCGACGGTGACACCGGGTCCAAGCCCGCTGCGGAGTGAGGCGCGCAGACCCCGGCAATTCCTTGTGCAGCGCAAAATGATTGCCGCTATAATCGCGCCCCCTAAAAGCGGCACCCCCCGGTCCGCCGTTCAGCCTGAACGCTCGGTCGGTCGCCGCAAGGCCTCGTTTGGATAGAGGCCGCGATCGGTTTCTTTCACCCCGAGAGGACTGCTGCACATGACTCGCGACGAGCAAATCAAGGCCCTGGAACAGGACTGGGCGACCAACCCCCGCTGGAAGAACGTCAAGCGCGGTTACTCCGCGGCCGACGTCGTCCGCCTGCGCGGCAGCGTGCAGGTCGAGTACACGCTCGCCAAGCGTGGCGCCGAGAAGCTCTGGAAGCTGGTCAACGGCGGCGCCAAGAAGGGCTACGTCAATGCCTTTGGTGCGATCACCGCCGGCCAGGCGATGCAGCAGGCCAAGGCTGGCCTCGAGGCCGTGTATCTGTCGGGCTGGCAGGTCGCCGCCGACGGCAACACCTCCGAGACCATGTACCCGGACCAGTCGCTGTATGCGTATGACTCGGTGCCGACGATGGTCCGTCGCATCAACAACACCTTCAAGCGCGCCGACGAGATCCAGTGGTCGCGCGGCGTCGGCCCCGGCGACAAGGACTACATCGACTACTTCCTGCCGATCGTCGCCGACGCGGAAGCCGGTTTCGGCGGCGTGCTCAACGCCTTCGAGCTGATGAAGAACATGATCGCCGCCGGTGCCGCCGGTGTGCACTTCGAAGACCAGCTCGCGGCCGTGAAGAAGTGCGGCCACATGGGCGGCAAGGTGCTGGTGCCGACGCAGGAGGCGATCGAAAAGCTGATCGCCGCGCGCTTCGCCGCCGACGTCATGGGCGTGCCGACCATCGTGCTCGCGCGCACCGACGCGGAAGCGTCCAACCTGCTGACCTCCGACTATCACCCGAACGACAAGCCTTTCCTCACCGGCGAGCGCACCCAGGAAGGCTTCTACCGCGTGAAGAACGGCCTCGAACAGGCGATCTCGCGCGGGGTCGCCTACGCACCGTACGCGGATCTGGTGTGGTGCGAGACCGGCACGCCGGACCTGGGCTTCGCCCGCGAGTTCGCGCAGGCCGTGCACAAGGCCTGCCCCGGCAAGCTGCTGTCGTACAACTGCTCGCCGTCGTTCAACTGGAAGAAGAACCTGGACGACAAGACCATCGCCAAGTTCCAGGACGAGCTGTCCGCGCTGGGCTACAAGTACCAGTTCATCACGCTGGCGGGCATCCACATCAACTGGTTCAACACCTTCCAGTTCGCGTACAACTACGCGCGCGGCGAAGGCATGAAGCACTACGTGAACATGGTGCAGGAGCCGGAGTTCAAGGCGCGCGAGCAGGGTTACACCTTCGTGTCGCACCAGCAGGAAGTCGGCGCCGGCTACTTCGACGACGTCACCACCGTGATCCAGGGCGGCAGCTCCTCGGTCAAGGCGCTGACCGGCTCGACGGAAGAGGAACAGTTCCACTGAAGCCAAAGTCGGCCACCGTCACGCCGGTGCGGGTGAGGGTGGAATGAGCAGTCCGAAGGGGGCGTCGCGCGAGCGATGCCCCCTTCTGCTTTGCGCCGCTCAGCCGCCGTGATGCGCGTGATCGGCCGGCGCGACCGGAGGCGCGCGGTCCACGCGGCCGGTGCCGTAGGGATGGCGGCGCGGCGGACTGCCGAAATCGGGGTCGCTGCTGACGCGGCGCGCGCGTCGCCCTTCCGGAGAACGGTACCAGCCGGGATCGGTGTAGTCGCCGGGCTTCTGGTCGTCGCGCACCTTGACGATCGTGAACATGCCGCCCATCTCGAGCGGACCGAACGGACCTTCTCCGGCCATCATCGGCAGCGTGTTGTCCGGCCCCGGCATGCCCATCGCGACGTGCTGTCCATGCTCGGCCATGCCGTTCGCGCCCATGGCCATGTAGCCCGGCAGCAGCGCGCGGATCTGCGACTCCAGCCCGCTCTGATCCACGCCGACGGGATTGGGCAGACCGTGTCCCATCGGCCCCATCGTGTGGTGCGACATGTGGCAGTGCAGCGCCCAGTCGCCGGGTTCGGTCGCGACGAACTCGATGTCGCGCATCTGGCCGACGCCGATGATCTCGGTGACTTCGCGGCGCCACTGCGACTGCGGCCAGCGTCCGCCGTCGCTGCCGGTGACCCAGAACGGGTTGCTGTGCAGGTGGATCGGGTGATTCCACATCGACAGGTTGCCGATGCGGAGGCGCAGGCGTTCGCCGGTGCGCATCACCAGGTGCTCGATCGCGGGGAAGACCTTGCTGTTGAAGGTCCACAGGTCGAACTCCTGCATGATCGACGGATCCGGGCGGTAGGTGCCCGGATGCAGCGCCCAGTTGTGCAGCAGGAAGGCATAGTCGCGGTCGATGCGTACCTCCTCGCCATCCCGCGGATGGATGACGAACAGGCCCATCATGCCGAAGGCGAGCTGCGTCATCTCGTCGGCGTGCGGGTGGTACATGTGCGTGCCGTGCTGGCGCAGCGTGAACTCATAGACGTAGGTCTCGCCGGGCTTGATGTGCGGCTGGTTGAGCCCGCCGACACCGTCGTAGCCGGACGGCAGGTCGATGCCGTGCCAGTGCACGCTGGTCCATTCGCCGAGCCGGTTGGTCACGTAGATGCGCACGCGGTCGCCCTCGACCGCCTCGATGGTCGGGCCCGGCGTCGTGCCGTTGTAGCCCCAGCACCTGGCGCGGCAGCCGGGCGCGAACTCGTGTTCGATCTCCTCGGCGACCAGGTGGAACTCCTTGACGCCATCCTTCATGCGATGGGGCAGGGTCCAGCCGTTGAGCGTGCGCACCGGCTGATAGACGGGGCCTGCGCCGGAAGCGGCTGCGGTCGGCGTGTGGCCGCCGTGCTGGGCGCGCGCGCGACGCGGTGCGCCGGCGAGCAGGCCGGCGCCGCTGAGCGTCAGCGCCTGGAGCAGATTGCGTCGGGAAAGCATCAGTGGTGTCCTCCGTGGTGCGGATGCCGGCCGTGATCGGCCTCGTCTGCCTGCGGCAGCGCCGGCGGCGGCGTATCGATCGGCTGGGCCGTCTGCGCGCTGCTCGGCAGGCTGTGGCCGACGGCACGCGCCAGCTGCGCGCGCGCGACCCAGTAGTCGCGCACGGCGTCGATGTAGCCGGCATAGGCGTCGTACGCCTGCTGCCGGGCCAGCAGTAGATCGAACACGCCCGCCAGCATGTAGTTGTGTTCGAGCTGCATCTGCGCGACGACGGCCTCGCGCTGGGGAATCAGCGTGTCCCGGTGCTCCAGCGCCTGCGCGCGCGCCGCCGCGACGCGGGCGACACCGAGCTGGACGGCGTTGGCGACGTCCAGCATCCGCGCATCGAGTTCCGCTTCGGCGAGATCCAGCGCGGCCTGCGCAGCGGCGGTGCGCCCGCCGCCCCAGTTGAACAGCGGCAGTTCCAGCGACAGCGTCGGACCGGCGCTGAGCGCGCCATCGAAATCGCGTTCGCGCTCGACCCCCAGCTCGATTCCCCCGACCAGCCGGGTACGGCGGACCAGGCCATGGCGGTCGGCGAGCAGCTGCGCACGGCGCCTCAGTGCCGCGACATCGAGGCGGTTGTCGCGGGCCATCGGCAGCAAGACTTCCAGCCCGTCGTCCTGCGGCAACGGCTCTGCCAGCGGTCCCGCGAGCGTCCAGCGGTTCTGTCCGGCATCGAGTCCCATCAGGCGATTGAGCGTCGCGCGCTCCTCGACCGCCTGGGCACGCGCGGCGAGCGCCGCCAGGCTGGCCTGGCTCGCCGCCGCCCTCTCGGCCGCCAGCGCGCGCCGGCCCAGGTTGCCGGCATCGACATAGCGTTGCGCGAGATCCGCCGACGCCGTCGCCGCCTGCGCGATCCGCTCGCGCAGCTGCGCCCGCTGTTCCGCGCCGGCGGTCCGGTACCACGCCGACTCGACCTCGGTGGCGAGGTCGTAGATCGCCGCGGCGGCGTCGAGCCGTGCGGCTTCGTAGCCGGCTTCCGCGAAACGGCGCCGTGCCGGCAGGAACAGCAGGTGGACGAAGTCGAAGGCAAGCCCCAGCGTCAGCTGTGCATGCGGCGCGCCGTCGGCGGACGCCAGCCGCGCAGCCGACAGCACCGGGTTGGCGAGGCGGGCGGCCTCATAGACCTCAGCCGCGGCGAAGCCCAGGCGCGCCAGTTCGATGCGCAGCTGGGGATTGTTGATCAGCGCCAGCTGTACCGCGGCAGCGACCGTCAGCGGGGACTGGAGCGCGGCCTCGGTGTCGGCGCGCGCATCGGCCGTGACCGGCAGATCGACACCGCGCGCGCCCACCAGCCGCGCGACCTCGCCGCGGCCATGATCGGGCGGCAGGCCGGCGCAGGCGCCCAGCGCCGCGCACGACACGGAGAAAACGACAGAACGAATTCGGGACACCTCGACACCTCCCGGAAGCCGTGAGTGGAAGGTCGCGCGACGCGCGACGACAGACGCGGCTGCGCACGGCAGCCACCGACTCAGGCGGCGCGGGGAGGTCGGAGCAGGTCAATCGCGTGTGCCGGGCGCCGGCGCACGACGCGTTCGGCGGCGTGGCCGCCCGTCCCCCGTGACACGAGGGTGTCGGCCGCCGTGGCCAACGGCAGCGCCGGTGCGGCGTAGAAGCAGCCGCCGTCGCTGCAGGGACAGCCGCAATGACAGCCGGGATCGGTCACCGTCGCAGCCCCTGCCGCGGCGCCGGAATCCACCGCACCGCCCGTCGCCTGATGATGCTGATGGGCCTGATGCACCGGCGCGGTTTCACCGGACTGCACCGGCGGGCGATGCGCGCAGGCGCCGGCCACGGCAGACGGCTGCACGGCGAGGCAGCACGCCAACAGCAACATGAAAATCGCGGACGCGGGACGGCGCATGCCGGCATTAGACGCCGCAGCCCACCGAAGTTCAATTTGCCGCACGGCTTGCGGCCGGCCGCGCTTCGGAGTAAGAGAATCCGCCTCTGCGGAGACATTCCATGGACGGTCGGCGCGCGGTCGGTCTGCTGGCGGTGTCGTGCCTCGTCGCCGGCCTGCTGTGGTATCTGCTGCAACCCAGAACCCAACCCGACACCGTGCCGGACGGTTCGATTCCCGGCGCGGTGCTGCTCGACGGCCTCGGCGGCTTCCACTATCCGATCACCGCCACCGCCGAGGCGCAGCGCTGGTTCGACCAGGGCATGGTGCTGACCTGGGGCTTCAACCACGATGCGGCCGCACGCTCTTTCCTGATGGGGGTCCGCGCCGATCCGGACTGCGCGATGTGCTGGTGGGGTGCCGCACTGGTGCTCGGCCCGCACGTGAACGCGACGATGGAACCCGGCGACGTGCCCAGGGCCTGGGCGCGCGTGCAGAACGCGCTCCGGCTGGCCGACAAGGTGTCCGCACGGGAACGTGCCTATATCGAAGCACTCGCGCAGCGCTACGCGCCCGATGCCGACGCCGACCGCAGTGCCCTCGACCGCGCCTGGGCGGAAGCGACGGCGCTGCTGGTCGCACGCTTCCCGGACGATCTGGACGCCGCGACGCTGCACGCCGAAGCACTGATGGACCTGCAGCCCTGGGACTACTACGACCGCGACGGCCTGCCCAAGGGCGCGACGGCGGAGATCGTCGCCACGCTGGAATCGGTGATCGCCCGCGATCCGCGCCATCCCGGCGCCTTGCACCTGTACGTGCACGCGGTGGAGGCCTCGACCGACCCGCAGCGCGGCGCCGAAGCCGCCGATCGCCTGCGCGACCTGCTGCCCGGCGCCGGGCACCTGGTGCACATGCCGGCGCACATCTATACCCGCGTCGGCCGTTACCACGACGCGGTCACCGCCAACCGCAAGGCGATCGCGGCGGACGACGCCTATCTGGCGGTCTGCCGCCCCGCGCCCGGCGTCTATCCACTCGGCTACGTGCCGCACAACCACCATTTCCTGTGGTGGGCGGCATCGATGCAGGGCGCGAGCGCGACGGCGCTGGCCGCGGCCGAGGAGACGGCGAAGCGGGCGTGGATCCCCGATCTGATCCGCACGCCGGAACTCGCCGTCCTGCAGGACTACTGGGTGACGCCACTCAAGGCCAGGGTCCAGTTCGGACGCTGGGACGAGATCATGGCCACGCCGGTGCCGCCGGAGGATCTGCGCTACCCGATCGCGATCTGGCATTTCGCGCGCGGCATGGCGGCGGCGCGCACCGGTCTGCCGGACACGGCGCAGGCGCATCTCGAAGCGCTCGCGCGCGCCGCCGCCGACCCGGCCTTCGACAGTCTGATGGTCGGTCCACAACACCCCCTGTCGGCGACGCTCAAGATCGCCGAACGGCTGCTTGCCGGCACCGTGGCCCTGGCCGACGGCGACCACGCCGCTGCGATCGCCGCACTCGAAGCCGGCGTCGCACTCGAGGACGCCACAGCCTACTTCGAGCCGCCACTGTGGCACGCACCGCTGCGCGCGACGCTGGGCGAGGCGCTGCTGCAGGACGGCCGTGCCGCGGACGCGGAACGCATCTATCGCGAGGACCTGCGCCGCCATCCGGACAACGGCTGGTCGCTGTTCGGACTCGCGCAGAGCCTGCGCCGCCAGGGCCGTGACGCCGATGCCGAGCAGGTGCAGCGCCGTTTCGAGCGCGCCTGGGCGCATGCCGATGTCCAGCTCGGGGCCTCACGGATCTGATCGACTTGAGTCGCGACTGCCGCATCGCTAAGGTGCCCGCACGCAGGACATCACGAAGAACCGGGGGAAGTGACGTGCGTCTGCTCAAGTGGCTGTTGATCGCCATCGTCGTGCTGATCGTCGGGGCCGTCGCCGTCGGCCTGGTCCTGCCGGACCAGGCGCATGTGGAACGCTCGATCGTGATCGACGCGAAGCCGGCGACGGTGTTCACCGTGCTCAACGGTTTCAAGCAATTCAACAAGTGGTCGCCGTGGGCGGCACTCGATCCGCGCACGACCTACACCGTCGAAGGACCGCTGGTCGGACCGGGTGCCAAGCAGAGCTGGCGCAGCGAAGACCCATCGGTTGGCGCCGGCAGCCAGGAGATCCTCGAAGCGGTGCCGTTCGAGCGCATCGTGGTCAAGCTGGTGTTCGAGGGCTTCGACAGCGACAACCTCGCCGTGTACACGCTGCGGCCGGAAGGCGAGGGCACGCGCATCACCTGGAGCTACGACAGCACGTTCAAAGGCGATCTGCTCGCGCGCTATTTCGGACTGATGCTGGACCGCATGCTCGGCCCGGACTACGAACGCGGACTCGCCGAGCTCAAGACGCTGGTCGAGAATCTGCCCAGGGACGACCTGTCCGCGATCCGCGCCGAGGTGCTGCGTGTCCAGGCGCAGCCGATCGTGTATGTGTCGGCGGCGGCACCGATCGACGAGGCCGCCGGACTGCTCAACGCGGCCTACGCCAAGCTGTCCGCGCATCTGGCCGCCCATGGTCTGAAACAGGTCGCGCCACCGATCGCCATCACCCGCGCATTCAACGAAGAAACGCGGAACTGGCGCTTCGACGCCGCGCTGATGGTCGATCGCGACGACCCGCCCGGCGCACCCGAATCCGGCATCCAGTCCGGCCGCAGCTACGCCGGCGATATCCTGCGCGTCACCCACGTCGGACCTTACGCGACGATGGAAACCACATACGGCGCACTGACCGCGTGGCGCACCGTCGCCGGCTTCGAGGACAACGGCGACTCCTGGGAGGAATACGTCTCCGACCCCGGCACTACACCCGCAGCCGAACGGATCACGCGGATCAACTGGCCGATCAAGTAGTCCGCCGGCTTCCGCATGCCCCCAACAGCGCGAGGGGATCGGCGCGATCAGCAAGAAAAACCCCAACCGGGAGCGGTTGGGGTTTTGTTATGGGCGGTGGGTGGCTGACCATGCAGTGACCAGCCTCCCGAGCTTACGAGTCAGGAGGCGGATCTACGTGGGCTTCCGAGAGGATTCCCGCCAGCCGCTCGCACAGCCAGCCAAATCCCACCCGCTCTTGCTCCAGACGCAGCCAGGGCTGGAGGCGATCGAACCGAAGGTCGTCATAGACGGCGGCCTCCGCGGGCGTGAGACGCGCCAGGTCGTGGCGCGCTGGGTCGGGCTCCTCGCCCCAGTGCTGGCGGTGGGCAACGAGCGTCTCCCGGTCCATGAGGAAAGAGGCCACGCTGGGAAAGTAGCCGCGCAGTTGGTCGAGGATGGCGAATCCGTGGGTGTCGATGTCGCCCCAGTAATGCAGATCGCAGCGATAAAGCCATGCGGCGCGCGCCAGCGCTTCCCAGCCGTAGCCCGCGCCGAAGATGACGATGGCGCCCGCAGCCGGCGGGAAGGCGAGGAAGTTGGTCTCGTTTTCGGTGATGAAGACGCGCCGTGCGGGGAGCGCCAGCGCCGCGAAGCTCGCCGTGTCCAGCGTGATGTCGGGCAGCCCTCCGCAGCCTGGAAGGCTGGGAAGCGCGGGGTCGAGCAGGCGCAATCGAATCCGCACGGGTTTTTCCAGAAAGCCGAATCGGCGCGTGAACTGGGCGACGCCGGTGGCGTCACGCTCGATGACTTCGGGGGGCAGGGCCAGATCGAGCAGCTCGGTCAACACGCCGCGATTGGCCTCGATGAACTTGCTGTCCACGCCAGGCACATCGACCTGGCGCAGGTACACGGCCGGCCGAGGATGGGCCTGCAGCCATGCGACGACGGCCAGCAAACGATCCCAGCGGTCGGCCAGATCCAGCGCCTGAATCGGCCGCCGAGACAGCCACGCCAGCAGCGCCGGCTGCGCGTCCGCCGTCTGCTGCCACAGCGCCACGAAGCTCTGCGCTTGGCCAGCCTTACCGATGAAGGCCAAGGCGTTTTGCAGGGTGTCGATCCAGACCGCCGCCGGGAGCCGCTGCAGGCCCTGGACACGGTGCTTCCACTCGCGCCATTCGATGCGCACCTGCGGCGTGTCAGCGATGGTGCGCACCCAGTCGCGCACGGCCTCGAAGCGATCGGACAGGTCGGCCGCCGAGGGGGCCTTCAGGGTAAGGTGCAGCGGCCACGATACGGAGTCCGTCACCGCCGCCCGCAGCAAGTCGCCCCGGTCCCACAAACGCTGGACCTGGGCGCGCAGATCGACCTGCGTAGTCCAGCTCATGGTGCCGCGCCCTCTCTATCAGCCCTGGTTTCACCCATGGCTTCCGCCTTCTGCGCCCGGTATTCCTCGATCGACAGGCAGCGCAGCCGCGAGTCGCGCCCGCCCTCGTTGTGCACGAAGCCGACGCTGGCCACGAAGGGCTCGATGATGTGGATCTTCTGTAGCGGCGTGACGATCAACAGCTGCAGATGGAGCTCTTGGAATAGGCGCAAGCCGTATTGCGCCGACTCGTCCGACCCACGCCCAAAAGCTTCGTCGATCACGACGAAGCGGAAACTGCGCGAGCGGACCTCGCCCGACTCCAATCCGAATTGGTAAGCCAGGCTTGCAGCCAGCACGGTGTAGGCCAGCTTCTCCTTCTGACCGCCCGACTTGCCGCCCGAGTCCGAATAGTGTTCGTGCTCGGTGCCGTCGGCGCGCCAGCGCTCGCTGGCCGAGAACTGGAACCAGTTGCGCACGTCGCTGACCTTGGCCGTCCAGCGCCGGTCGGCATCCGCCAGTCCTTCACGACCCCGGAAGCGGACGATGATGGCCTTGACCTGCAGGAACTTGGCCTCCGAATACTGTTCATCGTTTGATCCCGTCAGCACGCCCTCGGTACATGCGCGCAAGTCCTGCAGAAAGTCGCGGATCTCGGCATCGGGGTTTGGCTGCGCCATCAGGCGGATGAACCGGCCGGGGTTGTAGTCGATGGCTTCGAGGGAGCGGTTGATGACGTCGATGCGCTCTTTGATGATCTCGCGCTCGCGCGCGAGCTGGGCGTTGAAGTTGGCGATTTCGTTGATGGTGTTGACGTTCAACAGCTCCTTGAAGCGCGCCTCGAAGCGCGGCAGGTCATCGCGCTTCAAATCGGTGAGCAGCCGCTCGTATTCGGGCAGCGTCGCAAGCGCGACGTCCATCTCGACCGTCTCCGCCTTGAATTCCTCCTTGAAGCCGCGCATGGCATTGACGATGCGCTCGACGAGCCGCGCCAGCTTTTTGTCCTCGGCGTCGATGCGCTGCTGCAACCATTGGCGCATGTCCTGCTCGCGGTTGTCGCAAGACTCGACCGACAGTTGATGCTCGCCCAGCGCCTGCGAGCGTAAGCCATCCAGAAGCGCGATCTGCGCATCGGTCAGCGGCGCAGCGTTCCATACGCCTGCGGCCTGATCGCGCATCGCCTGGGCCGTCTCGCGCTTGCTCTTGATCTCGCCCCGCTTGCCCAAGGCGTCGGAGCGCTTCGCTTCCAGTTCGCCCAGCCGTTCCTGCGCGGCCTTGAGCTGGCGCCCCAGCTCTTGCAGGGTGTCGGATGCGGCTTCCAGCCGTGCGCGCTCCCCGGCCAGTTCGGCAATGCGCCGGGCCAGGCTCCTCCAGTCGATGTCCGCAAAGCGGGTGAACTCTTCCAGCTTGCTGAGTGCATCCAGCCGACCCCGCAGCTCATTGCGCGCCTGTTGGATTTCCCCGATGCGCTGCGCCAGCAGGCCGAGCTTGGCTTCAAGACGCTGCCGCTGCTCGCGCAGCACCCGCAGCTTATCGGCATTGCTCCAGCCCAGCACATAGCGGCTGCGGTCGGAGATAGCGTGGCGGTCGTCCTTCTCGTGGCGTCCGCTCGGGTCCTTGATTTGTCCGGCGCGGGTGATGGCGCGCAGCTCGCGGCGAAACTGCTCGATACTGTCGCAGCAGGCCACGTCGAAGCGCTGGCGAAGCTCCTGTTCCAGCCACTCGTAATGGGGTGAATCCGGCCTGATGACGAGTTTCTTTACCAGCGACTGCGGATGCAGGGTCGCGCCAGGAACCGCCTTCCTCGGCCGCACATGGAAGTACACCAGCCGCGTGCCCAGATGCTGACGGTCCACCCAGTCCGCCACGGCCTGATAGTGCGCATCCGGCACCAGCAACGAGAGGCCGAATCCGCGCAGCAGACGCTCGGCAGCGCCCTCCCAGTCGCGCTCATCGTCGCGCACCTGGATGAGCTCGCCCGCGAAAGGCAGCTCATCTTCAGGGATGGCGAGGGCCGCACATAGCGCAGCGCGGATGCGGACCTGGGCGGCGTCGATATTGCTCTTGCGCCGTGCCAGACTCTCGATTTCCTCCGACAGGGCAGTGTGTTCTTCACGCCCCTTGCGAAAAGCAAAGTCCTCTTCGCGCTCGCGGTTGTCCAAGTCGGCAACGCGCTCACGCAAGCCTTCGGCACGCTGGGTGATGCTTTGTTGCAGGGCAAGGAAGCCCGCCTCATCCTCGGGCGCCTTGGGATCGATGCGGGCCAGCAGCGCGTGGAAGCGGTCGGATTTTTTCTGGCGCTGGAGCTTGTCCTCTTCCAGCCGGCGAATCTCCGCCGCCAGCTCCTCCAGGCGGTCGCCGCCGTTGTCGCGTAGCGCCCGCTCCAGGCGGCCAAGCTCGATGCGCTCGGCCTCGCGCTGCGCCTCAAGGCGCTCGATGTGCGCATCGAGCCGGGCCGCGTCTTGCGCCAGCAAGCCTAGGCGGCGGTCCAGCAGCTCGCCCTTGAGCCGGGCGAAGTAAGGCCGGAGCTGATCGCGTGCATCCCGCCAGCCTTGAATCTCGGCCACGAGTAGCTTATGGCGTGCGCCGTCATCGACCAAGGGCGTCAGCAAGTCCACCTGCCGCTTGGCCTTGAGCACGGCCTGATGCGCCCGGTCCAGGTCGTCGAAGTGGCGGATCAGGGCCTCGATGCGGCTGCCCACGTCGAAGGGTTCCAGCATGTGGCTGCGCACGAAGTCAGTGAGGTTGCCCACCGACTTCATCGAGACCGTCTGGTGGAACAGCTCCAAGGCCTGCTCGTGCTCGATGCCGAAGCGCCGGCGGAACCAAGCCCCATACGGCGGGAAGCTGTCGAACAGTTCGCAGCCCGCGCCCCGCAGCTTCTTGCGCAGGGCAGTGATGTCACTGCCGAAGCCGCTGAAGTCATCCGTGATGGTCAGCGCCCGCTCAGCCGTCACAAACAGGCGTGCGGGTTGGCCCTGCGGGTCCTTCAGCCAGAAGACCTGGGCCAGCGTCACGGCCTGGTCATAGCCCTCGTTGCGGAAGACACCGAGGATGACCGAGTAGCTCGACGCATCGCGCAGCGCCACGGGCCTGCTACTCCCCGTGACCTCATTGCGCTCGCTCTTGTAGTGGCCCAGCACGTAGGACCGCAAGGAGCGCTCGCGGGAGTCTGCCCCTGCCGCCTTGTTGTAGGCCACGCGATGCGCCGGCACGAGCAGGGTGGTGATGGCATCGACCAGCGTGGACTTGCCCGAACCGATGTCGCCCGTGAGCAGGCCATTGCGCCCGTCGAGCTCGTAGCGCCAGACACGCTTGTCGAAGGTGCCCCAGTTCAGAACTTCCAGCCGCTGCAGCCGAAAGCCCACCCGGGTGTCGTCGGCCACGAAGTCCAGCCCCAATGTCCCAGCGTCCATCGGTGCCTCACGCATCGGCCTTCTCGTGGCCGGTACCCAGACCCGCGCCGCCCGACAGCGCCTTGCGGTAGACCTCCAGCCGCGCGTCGAACTCCGCCAGCCACTGCGCGTCGACGAAAGCCTTCAGGATGCGCCGCACCTCGTAGTGGCCTCGGTCCTGCGCACTGCCGGCGGCAGGCTTGAGCCGGCGCAGAAAGCCCAGATCGACCACCTTGGTGATGGTCGCGTCCACCTGGTCGATCAGCCGAGCCTCGTTCGTGCCATCGGGCAGAAACACCCGCATCAGCTCGGCGATGTCGTCACGCGAGAGCACCAGTCGGGTGTCCCCACCACCGGCGTCGAACTCGGCCATGCGCTTGCGCAGCAGCGCCAGCATCAGGCTCACCGGATAGGAAAGCGGCCGGCGTGCGACGAGCCGTGGCAGGCGCGGCGCGCCCTCTGCCTCGTCCGGGTCCGGGCGGCTCTTCAGAAAGGCGTGGCCTTCGGCCTCGTCCAGCACCAGGTCGAGCAGCAGCACGGCGGCCTGTTCCCGCACCCGTGCCTGCAGGCGCAGCAGGCTGGCCCACAGGCGCTCGTCGTCGTCACGGTAGAGCACACCCTTGAGCAGGTGCACCATCAGCTGCGACAACTCTGGCACCGCCGGCAGCGCGCTGGGCGGCGGCTCTACCGAATCGTTCTCGTCGCGCGCCTCGTCCATGTTCTTTTCTCCCTTTGACCGCCCGATCCCGTCAGCGCGTGAAAATCACGCGCGGCAAGTGCGCCTCGCGCACCACGGCCTCGCCCGCGGCGCTCTCGGCCTGCCAGCGGATGGGCTCCTGCACAGCATCGTCCACCAGCGCGCGCAGGCCTTCCAGACCGTCGCCACCGACTCCGGCGTGGGCCAGCTCCAGGTAGGCCACCAGTTCGGCCAAGCCTTGTTTGAGCGGCTCGGTTTCCACCAGCTCGCGCAGCGTGATCTGTGCCTTTTGGCGCAGGGCGCGTTGCACGGCGGCGCGCAGACGCGCCTTGTCCACCACGATCTGCTCGAACAGGCGTGCGGTATCGATGTCGTTCTCGCCAGCGACGAGCGCCAGATCAACCAGGCGCGGCTTCACGCTCGGCGTGAACAGCGGCCTCTCCAGCGGCAGTTCGATGTCCGCGCCCATGGCGTCGATGTGCATCACGGTGCCAGCGGGCGCAGCAGTGCGTAGCGCCAGTGCCTTGTTCTCGACGCCGTGCAGCAGGTCCAGGATGCGGCGGTTCTCCAGAAAGGCCCGGTCGTCCAGAAAGCGGCGCAACTGCTGCGACAGCTGGGCCACCGTGCGCTGCGTGTGTTCGCCTGCCTCCAGCCAGTCGTGATGCACGCGGCGGGTGCGGGGGTCGGGCGAAAGCTGAGCGACGGCGGGCAGCGCCAGCACCTGATCCAGCCGCTCGGAGAGCTCCTCCTGCCGCCGGCTGGACATCAGGAAGTCCCAAAAGGCGCGGAAGCTGCGGCCCTGGTCGGAGTCGCCGATGGCATCGCGCTCGCCCATGATCTCGTCGAGCAGCGCACCCTTGGCGCCTTCCCACAGCGCGATCTTCTCGCGCACCTTCCGGTCGAGCAGGCGGAAGTTGTGTTCCACCTCGCGGAAGTCGGCCAGCAGCTCGCGCGCCAGTTGCTGGAACTGCTGGAAGCGGTCCTTGACCGCCGTGTCGTCCAGCAGCGGTACGTCGCCCGCCAGCACGCGGGCGATTTCGGCATCCAGCTCGTCGCGCTTCTTGCGCAGGTCGGTCACGCGCTTGATCGGGTCGGCCTCGGTGCCGGCGCTGATCTGCTCCAGCAACGCGAACAGCGTGAGCAGGCGCGATTCGGTGCCGACGAAGGGGCGCTCGGTCAGCGTCAGCAACCAGGCGATGGCCTTCTCGGTGGCCGGCGTCAGGTCGAACTGCGCCTCGTCCGTGCCCGGCTTGTAGAACTTGCGCAGCCAGCCCTTGTCGGGCGCGGCCCAGTCGTTCAGGTAGTCCTGCGCGCCCTTGGGGTAGGCCTCGGTCCCCAACTGCTCACGCAGGGTGAACAGCTCGTCCTCCAAAGCTTCCGCAAGATCGGCCTCGCTCATCACCCGCACATTCGGCGCCACGAACACCCGATGCAGGAAGCTCGCCACCAGCGGCGCGTGCGGCGAAACCAGCAAGCGCCAGGCGGGATGGCGGTCGCGCAAGGCGCTGAGGGTGGCGTGGTCCATGGACCAGGATTACGTGGCCGCCTCGGCCGGGTTGGCGGCGGCCAGATACGCCAGTGCCGCGGCTTCCGAGTCCTCGATGGCGATCTCGACCGCGCGTTTGGCGGCGTCGAGGAGACGGGTTGCGCGCTGGCGCTGCGCGAAGCTTTGCTCCACCAACGCTCGAACATGCTGTTGCAGCGATTGGGGTGCTACCCAAACCAGAAACTCGGCGATGTCGTTCGGATAAAGCTCGATCTGTCCCGATGAGCCCCGAAGCCGCTGTTCGACTTGAAGTTGTCCCGCCAACGAGTTCAGGAAGATCGCCAGATAAACCGGGTCCAGATCGCCGTTCGGACGCAAAATCGTGACATGGTTGTCCGGCAACGCTGGGGCCTTGTGCAGGTATGCCGCAGTGCGTCCAATGGGGGCCTGTCTGAATTTTTGTGTGTGAAGCGATTTCACACGGTACCTCGGACGAAGCGATCGCCGTAGGCGATCGCGAACTGATTCATGGCTTCACGCCA
>NZ_JBEAAM010000019.1:0-72527 GCF_040066175.1 Fontimonas sp. SYSU GA230001 | reverse complement strand
TCATCCTCCGATGATCCCGCCGCCCCGCCGGCCTTTCAGGCTCACTTCACGTTGGAATCACGCACCCCCTTCAGGCTCATGTGTCATTGGAAGAGGCTCGCACTGTAGCCGATGCCCGCCATCGGCGATAATGGGCGCGGGAGTCGGCCAGACAACCGCTGCTGCCCGATCGCTTCGGTGGTCGTGCAGGGGAGGAAAGTCCGGGCTCCGCAGGGCAGGGTGCCAGGTAACGCCTGGGCGGCGCGAGCCGACGGACAGTGCAACAGAGAGCAGACCGCCGATGGCCCCGACACTTGGTGTCGGGGATCAGGCAAGGGTGAAACGGTGCGGTAAGAGCGCACCGCGAGTCTGGCAACAGACCGGCACGGCAAACCCCACCCGGAGCAAGACCAAATAGGGAAGGTGCGCACGCGAGTGCGCGACGCGCGGCCCGCGCGCCTTCCGGGTAGGTCGCTGAAGCGCGTCGGTGACGACGCGCGTAGAGGAATGGTTGTCGCAGGCGCGCAAGCGTCTGGCACAGAACCCGGCTTATAGGCCGACTCCCACTTTCCCGGTGCCACGCCGGGCAGGTTCCGGCACCGGCGTGAGTATTTATTGCACAAAAGTCTTGTTATTGAGGTAAGCGCAATGTCCACGCGTCCGCAGAGACGGCATGGGTCGAGCCCGGCGGGTCTGCTCGCGCTCAGCCATCGCCGATCTCGCGTTTCACCTTAACAACATGCGCTAATCGTTTGTTTTCAATGAATATCGAAAACGGGCACGCTCGCAGTGCTTAAGCCACTGTTTTGTCGGAATTTTTGTCGAAGAAATCGCTTGCGGCGCGGTGACCGGCAGCGTATAGTCCCCACGAGTGGTGGAAAGTGGGAGAAAGTGGGGAGACCTCCACGGACTGCGGATGTTCAAGGGTGCTCATCATCTGGCGGTGGACGACAAGGGTCGCTTGGCGATCCCGGCGCGTTTTCGTCAGGCGCTCGCCGAGCAGTGTGATTCGCAGCTGGTGATCACGGTCGGTCCCAATCCCTGTCTGGAGATCTATCCGCTGCCCGAATTCGAGCGCATCGTGCGCGACATCCAGGCGCTCGAGGACCGCGACCAGGCCGAGGAGATGAAGCAGTGGTTCGTCGGCTTCGCCGTCGATGTCGAGATCGACAAGCAGGGCCGCGTGCTCCTGCCGCCGGACCTGCGGCGGCGTGCGCGGCTCGACGGTGCGGCGGTGCTCATGGGTCAGGACACTCGCTTCGATCTGTGGGCGCAGGACGAGTGGGAGCGGCGTTTCGGCGAGAACATCGACCAGAAGCCGGCGCTCCGCGAAGCGTTCCGGACGATCCGACGGTGAGATGCGCGAATGGGTTTCGACTGCGCACTCGCCGATGCCGTCGCCGGGTCTGACGCCGCCATGACGAGCCATCGGCCGGTGATGCTCGAAGAAGCGGTCGCCGGCCTCGCGCCGCGCGCCGACGGACTCTACGTGGACTGCACGTTCGGTCGCGGCGGGCACAGCCGCGCGATCCTCGACCGGCTCGGGCCACGCGGCGTGCTGCACGCGCTCGACCAGGACCCCGAAGCGGTCGCGCATGCGCGATCGGCGTTCGCCGCCGAGCCGCGGCTGCACATCCACCACCGCAACTTTTCCGAGCTGCGCGCGCTCTCCGAGGAACTGGGCATTGCCGGACACATCGCCGGCGTGCTGATGGATCTGGGTGTGTCGTCGCCGCAGTTCGACAGCGCGGCGCGCGGTTTCAGTTTCGCGCACGACGGTCCGCTGGACATGCGCATGAACCCGGCAGCCGGCGAGTCCGCCACGCAGTGGCTCGCGCGCGCGCCGGAGGCGGAGATCGCCGACGTGCTGTGGCGCTACGGCGAAGAGCGCAACAGCCGGCGCATCGCCCGGCGCATCGTCGATACGCGCGCGCAGATACCGATCACGACGACCGCGCAGCTGGCGGCGCTGATCGCGTCCGTGCCGGGGCCGCGTTCGCGCAGCATCCATCCGGCGACGCGCAGCTTCCAGGCCATCCGTATCCAGATCAACCGCGAACTCGAGGTTCTGGAAACGGCGCTGGCCGCCGCGATCGACGTGCTGGCACCGGGCGGGCGGCTGGTGGTGATCAGCTTCCACTCGCTCGAAGACCGCATCGTCAAGCACCGTCTGCGCGATGCCGCGCGCAGTGAACCGCCGCGCCTCAGGCTGCTCGGCAAGCAGTTTCCATCGGATGCCGAGTGCGCCGCGAATCCGCGCGCGCGCAGCGCCGTGCTGCGCATCGCCGAGCGCGTCGCCGGGGAAGGGTCGTGAAGCGCGGCGCGCTGCTGCTGCCGCTGGCGCTGGCGATCGCCGTGATGGCGTCTTCGCTCGCGGTGGTGCGCACCAAGCACGAGAACCGCGCGCTGGTGGCGGAGCTGGAGAGCCTGCGCGTCGAGCGCGAGCGGCTCGACATGGAGTGGGCGCAGCTGCAGCTGGAGGAGGCGACGCTGGCGCACAACAACCGCATCGACAAGCTCGCGCGCGAGCAGCTCGGGATGACCGAACCCCGTGAGTACGTGATCGTCGGCGCCGGTCCGGCGGAGGCGAGCCGGTGAGCGCGATCCGCAATTTCAGCGCCCAACCGGTGCAGGGCTGGCGGCACCTGCTCGTCGTCGGCGTGCTCGGGCTGGGGGCCGCGATCGTGCTCGGACGTGCGTTCCAGCTGCAGGTGCTGGAGCGCGACTTCCTGACGCGCGAGGGCAACAAGCGGCACATCCGCACGATGACCATCCCCGCGCACCGCGGCGCGATCCGCGACCGCCGCGGTGAGCCACTGGCGCTGTCGGCGCCGGTGGAAACGATCTGGGTGGTTCCGTCGGCGCTGCTGGAGTCGCCGCCGCACGTCACCGCACTGGCCAGGCTGCTCGACCGCCGTGCCGACGAGTTCGAGAAATTCCTGCGTGCGCGCATCGAACGCAAGTTCGTCTATGTCAGTGACGCGCTGTCGCCGGCCGACGCGCAGCGCATCCTGTCGCTGAAGGCGCCCGGCGTGTTCTCCGAGCCGTCCTACGCGCGCTACTACCCTGCCGGCGAGGTGGCCAGCCAGCTGGTCGGCTTCACCGGCCGCGATGGCAACGGACTGGAGGGCATCGAGAAGGCTCAGGAAACCCTGCTCGCCGGCCATGCCGGCGAGCGCCGCGTGATCCGCGACCGTCAGGGCCGCGTCGTCGAGGACAATCTCGAATCCCGGGAGGCGCAGCCCGGCGACAACGTGCAGCTGACGATCGACCTGCGCATCCAGTATCTGGCCTACCGCGAACTGAAGGATGCGGTGGCGCAGAACCGCGCGCGTGGCGGACTGATCGCCGTCGCCGACAGTGCCACCGGCGAGATCCTCGCCATCGCCGCGCAGCCGGGCTTCAATCCGAACAATCCCGGCGAGCGTGCGTCGAAGGGCACCCGCAACCAGGCCATCGTCGATTCCTTCGAGCCCGGCTCGACGGTCAAGCCGCTGCTGGTCGCGCAGGCGCTCGAACTCGGCATCTACCAGCCGTCGAGCCTGATCGACACCTCGCCAGGCACGCTCAAGGTCGGTGCGCTGACCGTGCGCGACGTGCACCCGCAGGGCGTCGTCGATCTGGCGACGCTGCTGAGCAAGTCGAGCAACGTCGGCGCCGCCAAGATCGGCATGACGCTGGGCGCCGAAGCGGTGTGGTCCGGATATCAGCGTTTCGGTTTCGGCGAACCGATCTACACCGGTTTCCCAGGCGAGGTCGCGCCATTGCTGCGCCATTTCAGCGACTGGGGCCTGATCGCGACGGCAACGGCATCCTACGGCTACGGCTTTTCGCTCAACGCGCTGCATCTGCTGCGTGCCTATGCCGCGCTGGCCAACGACGGCCTGATGCCGCAGATCAAGCTGGTGCGCGGCGGCCGCCCGCTGCCGCCGCAGCGTGCGGTCTCGGCGAACACCGCGCGCGAAGTGCGGCGCATGCTCGAACAGGTGGTGACGCCCGCCGGCACGGCACGCCGTGCCGCGATCCACGGTTATCGCGTGGCCGGCAAGACCGGCACGGTGCGCAAGGTGTCCGAGACCGGCGGATACGCCGGCAACCGGCACCAATCGCTGTTCGTCGGCATGGTGCCCGCGGAGCATCCGCGACTGGTGGGTCTGGTGATGATCGACGAGCCCAGCGCGGAGGGCTACTACGGCGGCCTGGTCGCGGCTCCGGTGTTCTCGCGCGTGATGCAGGACGCGGCCCGCCTGCTGCAGATCTCGCCGGATGGCAGCGATGTGCCGGAGCTCACGCCGGAAGCGTCGCGGACCGTGGCGCTGCCCTCGACCGGCGTGGCGACGGAGCCGCGCACATGAACCAACCGACGACACGGGCGCGCTCCCTGCAGGGGCTGCTGGCCGGCTTCGACGTGCCAGTGCCGGACATCGAGGTCGCCGGCGTCGAGATCGATTCGCGGCGCGTTTCGCCCGGCGACCTGTTCCTCGCCTGCCGCGGCCGCGACACCCACGGCCTGTCGCATCTGGACGAGGCCGTCGAGCGTGGCGCGGCAGCAGTGGCCTGGGAACCGGCGGCCGGCTGGGCCGAGCCCGAGGCCGGGATCCCCGAGATCGCCGTGCCGAATCTCTCGGCGCGCGCCGGCGAGATCGCCGCGCGATTCTACGGACGTCCGTCCGAGCGCATGTTCTGCGTCGGTGTCACCGGAACCGACGGCAAGACCTCGACCGCCTACCTGATCGCGCAGGCGCTGGATCGGCTGCGCCTGCCCTGCGCCTACATCGGCACGATCGGCGTCGGCCGGCTCGGCGCGCTGGGCGCCGCCACGCACACGACGCCGGATCCGGTCAGCCTGCAGCGCTGCGTGGCGGAGCTGCACGATGGCGGTGCACGGGCGCTGGCGATGGAAGTGTCCTCGCACGCGCTCGATCAGAACCGCATCGCCGGAATGCATTTCGACGTCGCGGTGCTGACCAACATCACCCGCGATCACCTCGACTATCACGGCACGATCGAGCGCTACGCCGCCGCCAAGCGCCGGCTGTTCGAACGCCCCGATCTGTCCACGCGCGTGCTCAACCGCGACGACGCCTTCGGTGCGCTATGGGCCGAAGAACTCGACGGCGGACCCGAGGCCGTCGTTTACGGTCTCGACGGCGAAGTGCCGCAACGCGGCGCCTGGGTGATCGGCCGCGCGTTGCGGCTCACCCCGCAGGGCATCCACTTCGTGCTCGACACGTCCTGGGGCCGGGCGGATCTGTCGAGCCGGCTGCTCGGCCGTTTCAACGCCTACAACCTGATGGCCGCGGCCGGCGCGTTGCTGGCCAAGGGCATCGCACTCGACGCGGTAGCCGCGGCACTGGCGCAATCGCACACGGTGCCGGGGCGCATCGAGGGCTTCCGCGGACCCTCGGCACGGCCGCTGGTGGTGGTCGATTACGCGCATACGCCGGATGCGCTGCGCCAGATCCTCGGTGCCGTGCGCGCCCACGCACCGGGGCGTCTGTACTGCGTGTTCGGCTGCGGCGGTGACCGCGACCGCGGCAAGCGGCCCCTGATGGGCGCCGTCGCCGCCGAGCTCGCCGATGCGCTGATCGTCACCGACGACAATCCGCGCAGCGAGGATCCGCAGGCGATCGCCGCGCAGATCGTCGCCGGCATCCCGGCGCACCTGCGCCACAAGGCCCAGATCGTCCACGACCGCCGCGGCGCGATCCGCGGCGCGGTCGGTGCGGCCACGGCCGACGACGTCGTCGTCGTCGCCGGCAAGGGCCACGAGACCACCCAGACCTATGGCGCCGAGGTGCGCATGCACAGCGACCGTGATTTCGTCGCCGAACTGGTCGGCGCGGCGACGCCGGAGCGCCGCGCATGACCGCCCTGTCGGAGCTGCGGACCCTGCTCGGCGCCGAGCTGCGTCACGGCGACGCGCAGTTCGAGCGCGTGGTCATCGACAGTCGCGCGGTGCAGCCCGGTGACGTGTTCGTCGCGCTGCGCGGCGAGCGGCACGACGGGCATGCCTTCGTCGCGCAGGCGCGTGCCGCCGGCGCGGTGGGCGCGGTCGTCGCCGACTGGGTGGATGTCGAACTGCCGCAGCTGCGCGTCGGCGACACGCTCGAAGCGCTGCAGCTGATGGGCGCCGCCGCACGAGCGCAGTTTCGCCAGCCGGTCGTCGCCGTGACCGGCAGCAACGGCAAGACCACGACCAAGCAGATGCTCGCCGCGGTGTTCTCCGCGCGCGGCCCGGTGCTGGCGACGCAGGGCAATCTCAACAATCACATCGGCGTGCCGCTGACGCTGCTGCGCCTGCGCGACGAGCACCGCACTGCGGTGATCGAGATGGGCGCCAACCATCCGGGCGAGATCGCGCTGCTGACACGGATGGCGCGCCCGGATGTCGGGGTCGTCACGCAGGCGGGCGATGCGCATCTGGAGGGATTCGGCTCGCGCGAGGGCGTGGCGCGCGCCAAGGGCGAGCTGTTCGCCGGACTGGACGGCGGCATCGCCGTGATCAATGCCGACGATGCCTATGCAGACCTGTGGCGCAGCCTGGCGGCACGCGCGTCGATGATCCACTTCGGCACGACGGCGCATGCCGATGTCCGTGCCGACCAGATCGAGTTCGAGCCGCACGCGGATGCGGTCGGCAGCCGCTTCGTGCTGCGCACGCCCATGGGCTCGGCGCCGGTCCATCTGCCGCTGCCCGGCCGCCACAACGTGATGAACGCACTGGCCGCGGCGGCCTGCGGCGTGGCGTTGGGTCTGGACGCCCCGACCATCGCCGCGGGGCTCGCGCGCGTGGAGGGTGCCAGCGGGCGCCTGAGCTGGCTCAGAACTGCGCAGGGTGCGCGCGTGCTCGACGACAGCTACAACGCCAACCCGACGTCGTTGCGTGCCGCGATGGAGCTGCTCGCGAGCCTGCCCGGCCGCCGCTGGCTGGTGCTCGGCGGCATGGCCGAGCTCGGGCCGGAGGCAGCGCGCCTGCACCGCGATGCGGGCGCGTTTGCCAAGTCGCTGCGCATCGACGGCCTGTACGCGCTCGGGCCGCTGGCGGCCGAGGCGGCACAGGGCTTCGGCGCCGGTGCGCAGGTCTTCGACGACGCCGAGGCCCTGTCCACCGCGCTGGCCGCGGTGCTGACCGCCGACGCAGTGGTGCTGATCAAGGGATCGCGCTCGGCGCGCATGGAGCGCGTGGTGACGGCGCTGACGGGGCAGGAACCGGGGGGAGCCCACTGATGCTGTACTACCTGGCGGACTACCTGAAGCAATACGTCAGTGGCTTCAACGTCTTCTCGTATCTGACCTTCCGCAGCGTGCTCGGCGTGCTGACCGCGCTGGCGTTCTCGTTTGCCTTCGGTCCGTGGATGATCGAGCGGCTGTACCGGTTCAAGTTCGGCCAGCCGGTGCGTGACGACGGCCCGCAGACACATCTGAAGAAGACCGGCACGCCGACGATGGGCGGCGTGCTGATCCTGGCCGCGATCACGGTGTCCACGCTGCTGTGGGCGGACCTGGGCAGCCGTTTCGTCTGGTTCGCACTGCTGGTGACGCTGGCCTTCGGCGCAGTCGGTTTCGCCGACGACTACATCAAGATCAAGCACAAGAACCCCAAGGGCCTGCCGGCGCGCCGCAAGTATTTCTGGCTGTCGCTCGCCGGTTTCGGCGTCGCCACACTGATCTACGCGACGGCGAAGACACCGACCGAGACGACGCTGATCTTTCCCTTCATCAAGGATCTGTCGATCTCACTGGGCATCTTCTTCATTCCCTGGGCCTATCTGGTGATCGTCGGGTCGAGCAATGCCGTGAACCTGACCGACGGTCTCGATGGCCTGGCGATCATGCCGACCGTGCTGGTCGCCTCGGCGCTGGCGGTCTTCGTCTACGCCAGCGGCAACGCGGTGATCGCGCGCTATCTCGGCATTCCGTACATCGCCGGTGTCGGTGAGCTGGCGATCTTCTGCACCGCGATCGGCGGCGCCGGTCTCGGCTTCCTGTGGTTCAACGCCTATCCCGCACAGGTTTTTATGGGTGATGTCGGTGCCCTGGCGCTCGGTGCCGCGCTGGGCGTGGTCGCGGTGCTCGTGCGCCAGGAGATCGTGCTGGCGATCATGGGCGGCATCTTCGTCGCCGAGACCTTCTCGGTGGCCCTGCAGGTTCTGTACTACAAGTACAGCGGCGGCAAGCGCATCTTCCGCATGGCGCCGCTGCATCACCACTACGAGCTCAAGGGCTGGCCGGAACCGAAGATCATCGTGCGCTTCTGGATCGTCACGCTGATCCTGGTGCTCGTCGGCCTGGCGTCGTTGAAGGTGCGCTGACGTGAGACGCGAAACGCAACAACGCTACGGCAGCGAGCGCGTGCTCGTCGTTGGGCTGGGCGTTTCCGGCGGCTCGGTACTGCGCTACCTCGTCCGTGAGGGCGCCGACGTTGTCGTGACCGATTCGCGTGCAGCACCTGCAGGCGTCGAAGCGCTGCGCGCGCAGTATCCGCAGGTCGAATTCCGGCTCGGCGCGTTCTCGGCGCCGCAGCCGCTGTCACAGTTCACGATGGCCGTGGTGTCGCCGGGCATCGCGCTCGAAGAACCGTTCGTGCGCGAGCTGGCCGCGGCCGGCGTCGAAATCGTCGGCGACATCGAACTCTTCGCCCGCGCGGTGCATGCGGCTCCTGTCTCCGGCGTGCCGCCGGCCGTCATCGGCATCACCGGCTCGAACGGCAAGTCCACGGTGACGACGCTGGTCGGCGAGATGGGCAGGGCCGCCGGCATGCGCGTCGCCGTCGGCGGCAATCTGGGTACGCCGGCGCTCGACCTGCTCGCCGACGACGTGCAGCTCTACGTGCTGGAGCTGTCGAGCTTCCAGCTCGAAACCACGCGCAGCCTGCGTTGCGCGGCGGCGACGATCCTGAATCTGTCGCCGGACCACCTCGACCGGCATGGCACGATGGCGCGCTATGGCGCGGCGAAGGCGCGCATCTTCAAAGGCTGCGCGGCCGCGATCGTGAACCGTGACGATGAGCGCGTGGTCGCACTCGCCCGGGAATCGGGAATCGGGAATCGGGAATCGCAAGCGCTGCTGAGCTTCGGGCTTGGTGCTCCGGCCTCCACCAGAGGCTATGGCCTGATCGAACAGAACGGCCAGAAGTGGCTCGCTGAAACGATTCCAGAGTCCCGATTCCCGATTCCCGTCTTTGCGATGGCCGAACTGAAGATCTTCGGTCTGCACAATGTCGCCAATGCGCTCGCGGCGCTGGCGCTGGCCGACGCAGCCGGCATCCCGCGCGAAGCCGCACTGCGCGCACTGCGCGGTTTCACCGGCCTGCCGCACCGCTGCGAGTTCGTCGCCGAGATCCTTGGCGTGCGCTACTTCAACGATTCCAAGGGCACCAACGTCGGCTCGACGCTGGCCGCGCTCAATGGCCTGCCGGCGCCCATCGTCTGGCTCGGCGGCGGCCAGGGCAAGGGCCAGTCCTTCGCCGAACTGCGCGAGCCGCTGGCGTGCAAGGGCCGGGCGGCCGTGCTGTTCGGCGAGGACGCCGGACGCATCGAAGCCGACATCGCCGGCGCGCTGCCCGTGTTCCGCGTACCGGACCTGGGCGCCGCGCTGCACCGGGCGCGCGAGCTCGCCCAGCCCGGTGACCAGGTGTTGCTGTCGCCGGCCTGCGCGAGCTTCGACCAGTTCCGCAACTACATCGACCGCGGCGACCGCTTCCGCGCGGCGGTGCTGGCGATGGCCGGAGGCACGGCGTGAGCGCGGTCCTTCTCGACCGTCTCGGTGGCGCCGTGCCGCTGCCCAGTGCGCGCCATGGCCTGGACGCCTGGCTGTGCGGTGCCGTCGTCGTGCTGCTCGGCTGGGGCCTGATCATGGTGGCCTCTGCCTCGGTGGCGCAGGCCGAAAAGCTGACCGGCGACGCATTCCATTTCTTCTACCGCCAGCTGCTCTTCGTCGGACTCGGTGCGGCGCTGGGCGGGCTGATGTACTGCCTGCCGATGCGCGCCTGGCAGCACACCAGCGTGCCCTTGTACCTGTTCGCGCTGCTGCTGCTGGTCCTGGTGCTGGTGCCGGGCATCGGCATCACGGTGAACGCGGCACGGCGCTGGATCGATCTGGGTGTGTTCCGCCTGCAGGCTTCCGAACCGGCACGACTGGCGCTCGTGGTGTTCCTCGCCGGCTATATCTCACGCCGCCAGGCGGCGCTGCAGAACACGCTCAAGGGGCTGTTGCTGCCTCTGCTGGCGCTGTTGCTGCCCTGCGGTCTGCTGCTGATGGAGCCCGATTTCGGCGCGACCGCGATCCTGATGGGCGTGGCCTTCCTGATGCTGTTTCTCGGCGGCGCGCGGGTCGGTTACTACCTGGGCTTCGCTGCGCTCGGCGGCGGGGCGCTCGCGGCGCTGGCGCTGGCCGAACCCTATCGCCTGCGGCGCGTGCTCAATTTCATGAACCCCTGGGCCGATGTCGAGAACGGCGGCTGGCAGCTGGCGCAGTCGCTGATCGCCGTCGGCCGCGGCGAATGGACCGGCGTCGGCCTGGGCAACAGCGTGCAGAAGCTGCTCTACCTGCCCGAAATGCACACCGACTTCATCTTCGCGATCCTCGCCGAGGAACTGGGCCTGGCGGGGATCGGTGTGCTCATCGCGCTGTTCGGCGTGATCGTGTGGCGCGGCTTTGCGATCGGCCGCACGGCCGAAGTCAACGGTCGCCTGTTCCCGGCCTACCTGGCCTACGGACTGACCGGCTGGATCGGCCTGCAGGCGCTGGTCAACATGGCGGTGAATCTCGGCCTGCTGCCGACCAAGGGCCTGACGCTGCCGCTGCTGAGCTACGGCGGCTCCTCGCTGCTGACGGTGTGCGCGATGCTGGGCCTGATCCTGCGCGTGGATTACGAGAACCGCGCCGCTGGCTTCTCCGTCACGCCCGCGGAGTACCAGCCGTGAAGCTGATGATCATGGCCGGCGGCACCGGTGGCCACGTCTATCCGGCGCTCGCCGTCGCCGACTATCTACGCGAACGCGGACATCAGGTCGTCTGGATGGGTGCGCCGGACAGTTTCGAGGCGCGAGTCGTGCCGCCGCATGGCATCCCGATGCAGTACGTGTGCGTCTCCGGCCTGCGCGGCAAGGGTCTGCTCAAGCTGCTGCAGGCGCCGCTGCAACTGCTGCGCGCCATCCTGCAGGCGCTGGCGATCCTGCGCCGCGAGCGGCCCGATGCCGTGCTCGGCATGGGCGGCTTCGCCGCCGGGCCCGGTGGCGTCGCGGCCTGGCTGCTGCGCCGGCCTCTGGTCGTGCACGAGCAGAACGCCGCCGCCGGCCTGACCAATCGCTGGCTGGCAAGACTCGCGCGCTGCGTGCTCGAAGCGTTCCCCGGCACCTTCCGCGATGCGCAGACGGTGGGCAACCCGGTGCGTGCCGGCTTCGCCGCGGTGCCTGCGGCCGCGCAGCGCCTCGAACACGAGGGCGCGCCGCGGCTGCTCGTCGTCGGCGGCAGCCAGGGCGCGAAGGCGCTCAACGAGCAGGTGCCGCGCGCGCTGGCCCTGCTCGCCCCGGCGCAGCGTCCGGAGGTTCGTCACCAGGCCGGGCGCACGCTCGACATCGCCCGGCGCGCCTACGCCGAAGTCGGTGTCGAAGCGCGGATCGAGTCCTTCATCGACGACATGCCTGGCGCGCTGGCCTGGGCCGATCTCGTCGTCTGCCGCGCCGGTGCCTCGACCATCGCCGAGCTCAGTGCGGCCGGCGTGGCCTCGCTGCTGGTGCCTTTCCCGTTCGCCGTCGATGACCACCAGACGCGCAACGCCGAGTATCTCGTCAACGCCGGCGCCGCGGTGCTGTTGCCGGAGCGCGACGCTACCCCGGCGCAGCTGGCCGCGCTGCTGCGCGAGCTGCTGGGCGACCGCCAGCGCCTGCGGCGCATGTCCGAGGCGGCGCGCGCCGCCGCCTGGCCGGATGCCACCGCGCGCATTGCCGATGTCTGTCTGCAGTTCGCCGATGGAGAATGGGCATGACGGAAACGGTCCAGAACCTGATGACCCGGCCGATGCGCCGCGTGCGCCGCATCCACCTGCTCGGCATCGGCGGTTCGGGCATGGCCGGCATCGCCGAGGTGCTGATCAACCTCGGCTACGAGGTCAGCGGCAGCGACTTGAAGGACAGTGCGGCGACGCAGCGGCTCGCGGCGCTGGGCGCGAGGATCCATCTGGGGCACGACGCCGCGCACACCGTGGGCGCGGACGCGGTCGTCGTCTCCACCGCGGTCCGGGAGGACAATCCCGAACTGCGCTATGCCCGCGAGCACCGCATGCCGGTGGTGCGTCGCGCGGAGATGCTCGCCGAGCTGATGCGCTTCCGCTACGGCATCGCCATCGCCGGTACGCACGGCAAGACCACGACGACGAGTCTGGTGGCGAGCGTGCTCGCGGAGGGCGGTCTCGATCCGACCTACGTGATCGGCGGCAAGCTCAAGTCGGCCGGCAGCAACGCGCGCCTCGGGGCCGGCGACTACCTCGTCGCGGAGGCCGATGAGAGCGATGCCTCGTTCCTGCATCTGATGCCGATGATGGCGGCGGTGACCAACATCGACGCCGATCATCTGGAAACCTATGGTCACGACTTCCGCCGGCTGCGCGCGACGTTCGTCGAGTTTCTGCATCGACTGCCGTTCTACGGCCTGGCCGTGCTGTGCATCGACGATCCGGTGGTGCGCGACACGATCCCGGAAGTCGGGCGGCCGGTGCTGACCTACGGCTACTCCGAGGATGCGGACCTGCGTGCATCCGACGTGCGCCCGGAGGGCAGCGGTGCGCATTTCACCGCGATCGGCAGCGACGGCTTCCGTGCCGATTTCCATCTCAACCTGCCCGGCCGGCACAACGTGCAGAACGCCCTGGTTGCCGTCGCGATCGGCCGCGAGCTGGGCGTGGACGTCGAGTCGATGCGCCGCGCGTTCACCTCGTTCGAAGGCATCGGCCGGCGCTGCGAGCAGCATGGCCTGCTGACGATCGGCCAGCGGCGCGTGTGGCTGGTCGATGACTATGGCCACCATCCGCGCGAGATCGAGGCGACGTTCCAGGCGATGCGCAGCGCCCACCCGGGGCGGCGTCTGGTCGTCGTGTTCCAGCCGCACCGCTATACGCGCACGCGCGACCTGTTCGACGACTTCTGCGCCGTGCTGGCGGGCGCCGACGTACTGCTGCTCGCCGAGGTCTATGCCGCCGGCGAAGCGCCCATCGAGGGCGCCGATGCGCGCGCGCTCGCACGCGGCATCCGCGCGCGCGGGCAGGTCGAGCCGGTGCTGCTGTCCGGCGGACTCGCCGAAGCGCCCGCAGTGATCGAGCGCATCGTGCAGGACGGCGATGTCGTGCTGACGCTCGGCGCGGGCGATGTCGGCAGCCTGCCGGGACTGCTGGTCCGGCGTTTCGGGAGCACGGCGTGAACGTGCCTGGCCGCCGGGAATCGGGAATCGGGAATCGGGAATCGTCCCCAAAGCTGCGCGGCCGCCTGCTGCGCGACGAACCGATGGCACGGCATACGAGTTGGCGCGTGGGCGGACCCGCGGACCGCTACTACGAGCCGGCCGATCGCGACGACCTGATCGCCTTCGTCCGCTCCTTGGCGACGGACGAGCCCGTGCTCTGGCTCGGACTGGGCAGCAACCTGCTGGTCCGCGACGGCGGCTGGCGTGGCACGGTGATCGCGCTGCACGGCGCGCTCGACGTGCTGCGGCTTGAAGGGTCTCACGTGTACGCCGAAGCCGGCGTGCACTGCGCGCGCCTGGCCAAGTTCACCGAGCGCCACGCACTCGCCGGGCTCGGTTTCATGGCCGGCATTCCGGGTACGGTCGGCGGCGCGCTGGCGATGAACGCCGGAGCCTGGGGCGGCGAAACCTGGCCGAACGTGGCCGAGGTCGAGGGGCTGTACCGCGATGGCACGGCGCGCTGGCTCGCGCCGGCGGCGTTTCACTACGCGTACCGCCATGTCGAGCTGCCGGCCGGGCTGCTCGGCTTCCTGGCGGCGCGTTTCCGGGTGCACGCCGACAGCGACGGCAGCCATGCACGCCAGACGCGCGAGTCGCTGGCCCGACGCAAGGCCTCGCAGCCGGTCGGCAAGCCCAGTGCCGGCAGCACCTTCCGCAACCCGCCGGGCGATCACGCTGCGCGCCTGATCGAATCCTGCGGGCTCAAGGGTTTTCGCATCGGCGCGGCCGAGGTTTCGACGCAGCACGCGAATTTCCTGATCGCCGGCGAAGGCACACGCGCCGCGGATATCGAGGCGCTGATCGAGCACATCCGTGGAATCGTGAAGACCAGGACCGGCGTCGAACTGCTGCCGGAAGTCAGAATCGTTGGAGAGCCGTCTTGAGCGCCTCACGCCTCACGCTCCATGCGTCCCGTCCGCGCGTCACCGACCCCGCCGCTTTCGGTCGTGTCGGCGTGCTGATGGGCGGCTGGTCCGCCGAGCGCCAGGTGTCGCTGTGGTCGGGGCAGGGCGTGACCGACGCGTTGCGCTCCAGGGGTGTCGATGTCGTCGCGATCGACGCGACGCGCGACAACGTGCTGCGCCTCAAGGAGCACGGCATCGCGCGGGTATTCAACGTGCTGCACGGCACCGGCGGCGAGGACGGCACGCTTCAGGCGGTGCTCGATCTGCAGGGCATCCCGTACACCGGCAGCGGCGTGCTGGCGTCTGCGCTGGCGATGGACAAGCTGCGCACCAAGCGCCTGTGGAAGGCCGAAGCGCTGCCGACGCCGGACTACGTCTGGGTGCGCAGCCGTGTCGAGCTCGACGCCGCCGCCGCGCAGCTGGACTATCCCTTCATCCTCAAGCCGTCGGAGGAAGGCTCCAGCGTCGGCGTCAGCAAGGTCAAGTCCGCGGATCAGCTCGATGCGGCCTGGCGGCTGGCGTGCGGCGAGGCCGCCATCCCACGCACCGTGATGGCCGAACGCTACATCGCCGGTGGCGCGCATGGCCACGAATTCACCTGCGCGGTCCTCGATGGCGAAGCGCTACCGCTGATCCGCATCGAGCCCGATGGCGAGTTTTACGACTACAACGCCAAGTATCTGTCCGACGCGACGCGTTATCACTGTCCCAGCGGCCTGGACTCCGGGCTCGAGGCGCGCATCCAGACGATCTGTCTGTGCGCCTTCGAAACGATCGGCGCACGCGGCTGGGGCCGTGTCGATTTCATGCTCGACGCGCAGGACCGGCCGTGGCTGATCGAGGTCAACCTGGTGCCCGGCATGACCTCGCACAGCCTGGTGCCGATGGCGGCCCGCGCGCGCGGCATGGATTACGCCGAACTGTGCTGGGCGATCCTGGAAACGACGCTGCAGCCGGTGCACGGAGCGGCGCGATGACGGCGATCGCGATGGATGCGGAAGTGTTCGAGGACGAGACGGCCGGGCCCAGCGGCCGGTCGCGGCTGCTGCGCTTCCTGATCGGCAGCGCGGCACTGTGCGCGGCGGCGGCGGCGGTCTGGGCCTTCTTCCAGATGACCGGCGCGCGGCCGGTCGCGCGGCTGCTGATCGAGGGCGAGCTGCGCCGGGTCAGCGCCGCCGAGATCGACGCGGCCGTGCGGCCGCTGCTCGATGCGCGCTTCGTCGATGTGGATCTCGATGCCGTGCACCAGGCGGTGCAGAGCCTGCCGTGGGTCGCGCGCGTGCGTGTCGAGCGCGAGTGGCCGGCGACCGTGCGGCTGCGCCTGTGGGAACGGATGCCGGCAGCGCGCTGGGGCACGGACGGCCTGCTCGACGGCGACGCCGTGATTTTCGCGCCGCAAGGGCGCGAGGTCCCCGAGTCGCTGCCCGAGCTGTCCGGTCCCGAGGGCAGCGCGCCGCGCGTGCTGGCCACCTATCGGCGGCTGTCCGCGCGGCTCGACGGTTCGCCGTTCGCGCTGCTGAGTCTGGGCGAGGACGCGCGCGGCGACTGGACCGGGACCACACGCGATGGCGTCGTGCTGCGCTTCGGCCGCGACGATCCGCTGACTGCGGTCGATGTGCTGCTGGGCCCGGCTGCGCAGGCACTGGCCGCGCGCATGGACGCGGTCAAGTACGTGGACCTTCGATACACCAATGGCTTCTCGGTGGGCTGGCGCGAGCTCCCTGCCGACGCAAAGAGGAACTGACGCATGGCGCGACGCGAAGAACGCAAGCTGCTCGTGGGACTGGACGTCGGCACGTCGAAGTGCGCCGCGGTGGTGGGGCAGATCACGCCGGATGGCGAGGTCGAGATCGTCGGCCGCGGCGAGCATGCCTCGCGCGGCATGAACCGTGGCGATGTCGTCAACATCGAGCAGACCACACAGGCGATCAAGCGCGCGGTGGAGAACGCCGAGCACATGGCCAATTGCCGTGCGCAGTCGGTCTATGTCGGCATCTCCGGCACGCACATTCGCAGCTTCAACTCGACCGGCGTCGCGCCCGTGCGGGCCGGCAGCGTCAGCGAGCGCGACGTGGACAGCGTCATGGATGCGGCGCGCGCGATCGCGATTCCGGCCGACCAGAAGATCCTGCACGTGATCCCGCAGGAGTTCGTCGTCGATGGCCGCGAAGGCATCCACGATCCGATCGGCATGCATGGGGTGCGTCTCGAGGCCAAGGTGCACATCGTCACCGGCTCGATCTCGGCGGCGCAGAACATCTACAAGTGTGTCGAGTCCTGCGGCCTGAAGGTGGACAAGCTGATTCTCCAGCATCTGGCGTCGAGTTACGCGACGCTGCTGCCGGACGAGCGCGACCTCGGCGTGTGCATGGTCGATATCGGCGGCGGCACCTCCGACATCGCCGTGTTCCGCGGCGGCTCGATCCGCCACACCGCCGTGCTGCCGATCGCCGGCAACCAGGTCACGAACGACATCAGCGTCGCGTTCCGCACGCCGGCGCCCTACGCGGAGGAGCTGAAGGTCCAGTACGGCGTCGCGCTGCCGCAGTTCGCCGCCGGCCACGAGGAGATCGAGGTCCGGGGTGTCGGCGATCAGCCGCCGCGGCGGCTGTCGCGCCTGACGCTCGCGGAGGTGATCAAGCCGCGTTACGAGGAACTGTTCCGGTTCGTGCGCAGGGAGCTGCACCGCTCCGAATGGTACGAGCTGATCGGCGGCGGCGTGGTGCTCACCGGTGCGTCGGCGCAGATGCCGGGCGTCGTCGAGCTCGCCGAGCAGGTGTTTGAGCTGCCGGTGCGCATCGGCATGCCGCACAACGTCGCCGGGCTCAAGGACGTGACGCGCAATCCGGCGTATGCCACCGCCGTGGGCCTGCTGCTGTACGGACGCCAGTCCCGTCCGCAGGTGGCCCGGGCCGCGAACCAGGGCTTCGGGTACTGGATGCAGCGCGCCGGCGAGTGGTTCAAGGGGAGTTTTTAATTTGCAGATACCGAACATTTTTTGTTGACATTGGCACAGTGTTTATCTATATTAAATTTGCGGCGTAGTAGGTATAAAAAAACAGAGTTCGTCGCTGCCGGTGCGGCGCGAACCGACGGGTGATGGCAACACGTAACGCGCGCACGCGCAGGAGCGGACAGATGGGCGGACAAGCACGAGACGTATTCGAACTGGAAGACGGCCAGCGCAAGCGCGCGGTCATCCGTGTCATCGGCGTCGGCGGCGGTGGCTGCAACACCGTCAATCAGATGGCGCAGGCGAGCATCGACGGGGTCGAGTTCATCTGCGCCAACACCGATCGCGATCACCTCGAGCGCTGCACGCCGACCGCCCAGCTGCAGCTGGGCGCGGAGATCACGCGCGGTCTGGGTGCCGGTTCCAACCCCGATGTCGGCCGCCAGGCCGCCGAGGAGGACCGCGACCGCATCCGCGAGATGATCGAGGGTACCGACCTGCTGTTCGTCACCGCCGGCATGGGCGGCGGCACCGGCACCGGCGCGGCACCGGTGATTGCGCAGATCGCCAAGGAACTGGGCGTGCTGACCGTTGCGGTCGTGACCAAGCCGTTCGCGCACGAGGGCAAGAAGCGCATGGCTGTCGCGCTCAAGGGTATCGACGAGCTGCGTCAGTACAGCGATTCGCTGATCCTGATCCCGAACGAGAAGCTGGGGCTGGTGCTCGGCACGAAGATCACGGTGCTCAACTGCTTCCGCGCGGCCAACGACGTGCTGCAGAACGCGGTGCAGGGCATCTCCGACCTGATCACCCGGCCGGGCCTGGTCAACGTGGACTTCGCGGACGTGCGCACGGTCATGTCGAACCGCGGCATGTCGATGATGGGCATCGGCCAGGCCAGCGGCGAGGGCCGCGCCGAGAAGGCGGTCGAGATGGCACTGTCGAGTCCGCTGCTGGACGACATCGAGCTGCACGGTGCCCGCGGCCTGCTCGTCAACGTCACCTGCGACGAATCGCTGACGATGGAGGAGCTCGAGTACATCAACTCGCGCGTCGCCGAGATCGCGTCCGACGAGGCCGATGCCAAGTGCGGCATGTCGATGAACCCGAACCTCGACGGCATGCTGCGCGTGACCGTCGTCGCCACCGGTCTGCCCGGCACCAAGCACGCCGTACAGGCCGCGCCGGCGACGCCGCAGAATCCCAAGGTCGCTCCCTTCGTGCGGCCGGAGACGACACTGCCGGGCATGCCGGCGATGCCGTCGCTGGGTTCGGCGAACCTGGAGATCCCGGCCTACCACCGCCAGCGCAAGGTTGCCGCGGCCGGCGGCGGCGCGGCGTTCCCAGACCTGGGGGACGACATCATCAACATCCCCACCTTCCTGCGTAACCTGGCCGACTGACCGCCGGTCACCGCGGTTCAGGGGCGATTCATGGCCCCGCGGCCCGGCCAGGGTGAGCGCGGAACGCCATGTTAAACTCGCGTGTCAATGGGGCGCAGCGTGCCACCCACGCCGCGCCCTTCTTGTATCCGGTGGTGAACAGCGAAACACGCGAGATGGTCAGACAACGAACCCTCAAGCAGGCCGTGCGGGCCAGCGGCATCGGCCTGCATTCCGGCCGCAAGGTGTACATGTCGTTGCTGCCGGCCGGCCCCGACACCGGCATCGTGTTCCGCCGTACCGACCTGTCCCCGGTCGTCGAGGTGCCGTCGCGGGCCCATCTGCTGCGCGAGGCGGTGATGTGCAGCACGCTGGTGGCCGACGACGGCACCAAGATCATGACCGTCGAGCACCTGATGTCGGCCTTCGCCGGCCTGGGCATCGACAACTGCGTCGTCGAACTGTCCTCGCCGGAGGTGCCGATCATGGACGGCAGCTCCGGGCCTTTCGTGTTCCTGATCCAGTCCGCCGGCATCCACGAGCAGGACGCGCCGAAGAAGTTCCTGCGCATCCGTCAGCCGGTGCAGGTGCAGGACGCGGACAAGTGGGCGCGCTTCGAGCCCTACGACGGTTTCCGCCTGACGTTCTCGATCGATTTCCGCCATCCGGCGTTGCGCGCGTCCGGCCAGAGCGCGGTCATCGACTTTTCGACCACCAGCTATGTGAGCGAGGTCAGTCGCGCGCGCACGTTCGGCTTCATGCGCGAGATCGACACCTTGCGCGCGGCGAACCTGGGGTTGGGCGCGAGCCTGGACAATGTCGTGGCGCTGGACGATTACCGCGTGGTCAACCGCGAAGGCCTGCGCTACGAGGACGAGTTCGTGCGGCACAAGATTCTCGACGCGATCGGCGATCTGTACCTGCTCGGGCACCCGGTGGTGGGCGCGTTCACCGCCTACAAGTCCGGGCATGCCCTGAACAACAAGCTGGTGCGCGCCGTGCTGGCGGACCCTTCGGCGTTCGAGCTCACCACCTACGACGACGCCACGCGTCCGGCGCCGATTTCATTCGTGCGCGGCAGCCTCGCCGCCGCCTGAGCCGGCACTCAGGGAAAACCCGCAGTTTCAGCCACTTGGCTTGCGCCGACCGGCCGTGGCCGACTACACTCGGCCGATCGAGCCGGTAACCGGGGGGCGCACCTTGGCTTCGATCCGGGTGCACGAAAGCAGGTGACGGGTCTTGAGCCAGGCCAGCAGCGCGCGCTGCCGTTGCCGTGCGCGCAGCAGGGCGGGGGCGGATGATGCGTACAGGACCGCGGTGTCGCCACGGATGTTGGCGATGCGGACCTGGTGGACCCAGGGTTCGTCGCACCAGTCGCGCAGGGAGCGATTGATGTCGGCCAGCCGCTGGGCGCGCGTGATGACGCCGCCCGTGCGTTGCGGGTTCTGGCTGAGGATTTGCTTCAGGTTTCGCGGTTCGGTTGTATCGGAGATCACTGGCCACCCATGGACATCATCGTCGTCAGCCATAAGCGTGGCCGCACTTGGCGGTTTCCGCTAGATCTGCACCACGTCCTGGGCTGGCTGCCGCTGGTGCTCGCGCTGCTGCTGGTCGTCTCGGCTTCCTTCGCGGCGGGTTTCTGGTCACGCGGCTTGGGCGCCGGTGCGGGCCTGCCGTCCGCACTGGTATCGAACTGGTCCGAGGAGGTGCGGCTGCAGCGTAGCGCGCTGGAGGCCGCGCGGGCGCAGGCGGAGCAGAATTCCGCGGCGCTGGCACGACGCATCGCCCAGCTGCAGGCGCACATTCTGCGCCTGGATGCCGCGGGCCAGCGGCTGACCGAGATCGCCGGCCTCGACCGCGGCGAGTTCAACTTCGACCAGCCGCCGGCGATCGGTGGCCCGGAGTCCGCCGTGCTCGGCGACAGCGGCCTCGACGCGCTGCTCGCATCGCTGGGCGATTTCGAGCGCCAGCTGTCCGACCGCGAGCGCCAGTTCCGGGTGCTGGAAGATCTGCTGCTGACCAGCCGCATGCAGAAGGAGGTCCGGCCGTCCGGCTGGCCGATCGACGGAGGCTGGATCAGCTCGCTGTTCGGTGTGCGCACCGATCCGTTCACCGGGCGCCTGACCCGTCATCAGGGCATCGACTTCGCCGGGCGTCCGGGTGCCGACGTCCTGTCGGTGGCGGCCGGCATCGTCACCGAGGCGGGACCGCGCGACGGCTACGGCAACCTCGTCGAGATCAACCACGGTAACGGCTACACGACGCGCTACGGCCACAACAGCCAGGTGCTGGTGGCCGCCGGCGACAAGGTGTCCAAGGGACAGCGCATCGCCAGGATGGGCTCGTCGGGCCGGTCCACCGGACCGCATGTCCACTTCGAAGTCCTCTACAACGGCAACATCGTCGATCCCGAGCAGTACATCCACGCCGCGCGCTGAACGACGGGGCCGCGGTGCTGAGAACTCGATCCACGGATCGCGGTCCGAAGGCGAGGCATAATACGCGCCCTTGATTGGCCGCCGGGCCTCGTCGGCGGCAATACGACGATCCATCACCCTGCGCACGGCGCGGTCAGAATCGGAATCTATGATCAACACTCTGCTGGCCCGCGTTTTCGGGAGCCGCAACCAGCGCGTTCTCAAACGCCTGAATCGCCTGGTCGAACAGGTCAATGCCCTGGAGCCCCGCTACGCCGGGATGAGCGACGCGGATCTGGCGGCGCAGACGGCCGTGCTGCGTGAACGCCTGGCCAAGGGCGAGACCCTGGACCAGATCCAGGCCGACGCCTTCGCGGTCGTGCGCGAAGCCGGCAAGCGCGTGCTCAACATGCGTCACTTCGACGTGCAGCTGATCGGCGGCGCGGTGCTGCACGAGGGCAAGATCTCCGAGATGCGCACCGGTGAGGGCAAGACCCTGGTGGCGACGCTGCCGGCCTATCTCAATGCCCTGCCGGGCAAGGGCGTGCACATCGTCACCGTCAACGACTATCTCGCACGCCGCGACGCCGACTGGATGGGGCGCATCTTCCGCTTCCTGGGCATGTCGGTCGGCGTGATCGTCTCGGGTCAGTCCAACCAGGAGAAGCGCGAGGCCTACGCCTGCGACATCACCTACGCCACGAACAACGAGCTCGGCTTCGACTACCTGCGCGACAACATGGCCTTCGCGCTCACCGACAAGGTGCAGCGCGGACAGAACTACGCGATCGTCGATGAGGTCGATTCGATCCTGATCGACGAGGCGCGCACGCCGCTGATCATCAGCGGGCCGACCGACGACGATCCGGAGCTGTACCGGCGCATCAACGCGCTGATCCCACGCCTGACGCGCCAGGAAGAGGAAGACGGCCCCGGTGACTTCTCCCTGGACGAGAAGTCCAAACAGGTCCATCTCACCGAGGCCGGCCACGAGAAGGTCGAGGAGCTGATGCGCTCCGCGAAGCTGCTCGGCGACGAGGACAGCCTCTACGACGCCGCCAACATCATCCTGCTGCACCACCTGAATGCGCTGTTGCGTGCGCACCATCTGTACAAGCGCGACGTCGAGTACATCGTGCGCAACGGGCAGGTCGTGATCATCGACGAGTTCACCGGTCGCATGATGGCCGGACGCCGCTGGAGCGATGGCCTGCACCAGGCGGTCGAGGCCAAGGAAGGCGTGGCGATCCAGCAGGAGAACCAGACGCTGGCGTCGATCACCTTCCAGAACTATTTTCGCCTCTACAACAAGCTGTCCGGCATGACCGGCACGGCCGACACCGAGGCCTTCGAGTTCCAGAACATCTACAACCTGGAAGTGGTGGTCATCCCGACCAACCGGCCGATGATCCGCAAGGACCAGGGCGACCTGGTGTACATGACGGCGAAGGAGAAGTTCGACGCGGTCATCGGCGAGATCAAGCAGGCGCACGCGCGCCAGCAGCCGGTGCTGGTCGGCACCGCGAGCATCGAGACCTCGGAGCTGCTGTCGGCGCTGCTGAAGAAGGCAGGCATCGCGCACGAGGTGCTCAACGCCAAGCAGCACGAGCGTGAAGCCGAGATCGTCGCCCAGGCCGGCCGTCCGGGCGCGGTGACGATCGCCACCAACATGGCCGGCCGCGGCACCGACATCGTGCTCGGCGGCAATCTCGAGGCCGAGCTGGCGCAGATTCCTGCAGAGGACGGTGCGGCGCGCGATGCGGCGCGCAAGGCCTGGCAGGAACGCCACGACCTCGTCGTGCAGGCCGGCGGTCTGTACGTGATCGGATCCGAGCGCCACGAATCGCGGCGCATCGACAACCAGCTGCGCGGACGTTCCGGACGTCAGGGCGATCCCGGCGCGTCGCGCTTCTACCTGTCGCTCGACGACACGCTGATGCGCATCTTCACGCCGCCCCGCATGCGCGCGATGCTGCAGAAGCTCGGCATGCAGGAAGGCGAGGCGATCGAGCACCGCTGGGTCACGCGGGCGATCGAGACCGCGCAGCGCAAGGTCGAGGCCCACAACTTCGACATCCGCAAGCATCTGCTCGAGTTCGACAACGTCGCCAACGACCAGCGCAAGGCGGTCTATGAGCTGCGCAACAGCATCATGGCGGCGCAGAGCGTGACGTCGATGGTCGATGACATCCGCCCGGATGTCGTCAACGCGGTGATCGACGCCTACATCCCGCCGCAGAGCATCGAGGAGCAGTGGAACATCGACGGCCTGCAGGATTCCCTCAAGCGCGACTTCCTGCTCGAACTGCCGATCCGGCAGTGGCTCGACAGCGAGAAGGATCTCAACGAGAAGGGGCTGCGCGAGCGTCTCGTCGCGGCGGTCGCCGATGCCTATGCGCAGAAGAAGGCGCAGATCGGCGCACCGGTCCTGGAGCATTTCGAGAAGGCGATCATGCTGCAGGTGCTCGACAATCTGTGGCGCGAGCATCTGGCGTCGATGGATTACCTGCGCCAGGGCATCCACCTGCGCGGCTACGCGCAGAAGGATCCGAAGCAGGAATACAAGCGCGAAGCGTTCACGATGTTCAACGACATGCTCGCGCGCTACAAGCACGAGGTGATCTCGCTGCTGGCGCGCGTGCGCATCCAGACCGAGTCCGAGGTGCAGCAGGTCGAGGAGCAGCGCCGCCGGCAGGCGCAGGCACTGGAGCGCAAGATGCAGCTGCAGCACGAGTCCGCCCCGGGTGTCGAGGAGGCGGCGGTCGAGACCGCGTCGGCGGAGGCGGCCGAGGGCGCCGGGCCGCGTCGGCTGGAGGCCGCGCCGCCACCCCCGCAGCGGCCGGCGACGGTGGTCCGCGAGATGCCCAAGGTCGGCCGCAACGAACCTTGCCCCTGTGGTAGCGGCAAGAAGTACAAGCACTGTCACGGCGCGCTGGTCTGAGGAACGGCGAGGCTGGCCTGCGCCAGCGAAGCGTCGCACAATATCGAGGCGTCCGCATTCGGGCGCCTTTTTGTTTGGGTGCAGCACCATGGCCGTCAACCTGCGAGTCCCCGAGTTTCTCCATCCGGTGCCCGGCGTCCGGCTGGGTGTGGCCGAGGCCGCGATCAAGAAGCCAGGCCGCAAGGATCTGCTGTTGATCGAGCTCGCCGCCGGCAGCCGGGTCGCCGGTGTGTTCACGCAGAGTGCATTCGCCGCTGCGCCGGTTCAGCTGTGTCGGCAGGTGCTCGCCGCCGGGACGCAGGTCCGCGGGCTGCTGGTCAATGCCGGCAATGCCAATGCGGCGACAGGCAGCGGCGGTGTCGAGGACGCGCGCGCCAGCTGTGCCGCGGCGGCGCAGGCGCTCGGCTGCGGCGCGGACCAGGTGCTGCCGTTCTCGACGGGCGTGATCGGTCAGCGGTTGCCGCTGCAGCGCATGACCGCGGCAATCCCCCGCGCGGCGCAGGATCTGCGCGCCGACGGCTGGACCGATGCGATGCGCGCGATCATGACCACCGACACCGTGCCCAAGGGCGCGACACGCAAGGTCGCCACCTCGCAGGGCGAGATCACCGTCACCGGCATCGCCAAGGGCGTCGGCATGATCCACCCGGACATGGCGACGATGCTGGCCTATGTCGGCACCGATGCACGCCTGACGCCGTCGGCGGTCCGGCGCGCGCTGGAGGACGCGGTCGCCCGGACCTTCAACTGCGTCACCGTCGATGGCGACACCTCGACCAATGACGCCTGCATGCTGTTCGCCACTGCACGGACCGGGAGCGAGGATGTCGATGTCTCACATCCGGACTATGCCGTGGTGGCCGCCGCGATCCACGACGTCTGCCGCGAGCTGGCACACGCGATCGTCCGTGACGGCGAGGGGGCGACCAAGTTCATCACGATCCGCGTGCATGGGGCACGCGATGCCAGGGAAGCGCGGCAGGTCGCGCTGTCGGTGGCGCATTCGCCGCTGGTCAAGACCGCGATGTTCGCCTCGGATGCCAACTGGGGACGCATCGTCATGGCGATCGGCAAGGCCGGCGTGCCCGGCCTGGAGGCGCGCACGGTCAGCGTGGCGCTCGACGACGTGCAGCTGATCGCCGGCGGCGAGCCGCACCCCGAGTATCGCGAAGCGCTCGGCGCCGCGGTGGTCGCCAAGGACGAGTTCACGATCTCGATCGGCCTCGGACGCGGCGTCGCCGAAACCACCGTGTGGACCTGTGACTTCAGCTACGACTACGTGAAGATCAATGCCGAGTACCGCACGTGAGCGTACGGGAATCGGGAATGGAGAACCGGGAATCGTAGAGGCACACATGGCCGACGCTGTCGCCGCCTCCGGTTCCCGGCCCTTGATCCATGTGGCCTGCGGGGTGTTGCGGCAGCCATCGGGCGAGGTGCTGCTGGCGCAGAGGCCCGAAGGCAAGATCGCGGCGGGTTGCTGGGAGTTCCCGGGCGGCAAGATCGAAGCGGGCGAACCGCCGCGCGCAGCGCTGTCGCGCGAGCTGCACGAGGAACTGGGCATCACCGTCGAGGATGCGCGTCCGCTGATCCGCTTCCGCCACGAGTACAGCAATCGCACGGTCCTGCTCGACACCTGGCTGGTCACGCGTTTCTCCGGGGAGCCGCATGGCCGCGAGGGACAGAGCTTCGCGTGGGTGCCGGCCGGCCGGCTGCAGGCCTGGCCGCAGGCGCTGCCGACCGTGTGGCCGACCGTGCGTGCGCTGCTGTTGCCCGAGCACTATGTCTTCACGCCCCCCGACGCGACCCTGCCCTGGCTGCTGCCGCGCCTGGTGCGTCTGCCGCCCGGCGCACTCCTGCGTCTGCGCCTGCCGCGACTCGACGACGCGGCTTACCGACGCTGCGCCCGTGCGCTGATGCCGCATGTCCAGGCGCAGGGTCTGCGCATGATTCTGGACCGCGATCCGGTCGCGGCCGTGCAACTGGGTGCGGACGGCTGGCACGCGAGTGCCGCGATGCTGGCCGGCCGCGCTGCGCGCGCTGAGGGCGGACCCGCGCTGCAGCTGGCGTCCTGCCACGGCCCGGAAGAACTCCGCCGCGCCGCCCAGGCCGGATTCGATGCCGCGGTGCTGGGGCCGGTGCAGGAGACACGCAGCCATCCCGGTGCCACGCCGATCGGCTGGCCGGCCTTCGCCGATGCGGCGCAGTATGCCGGCCTGCCGGTGTATGCCCTGGGCGGCGTCGGCCCGCGCGACCTGGCGCAGGCCTTCGCGGCCTACGCGCAGGGCGTTGCCGGGATCTCGGCCTACTGGTCGGACTGAGGGGCCGGCGCGGAGGGATCCACCGGCGCCTCGTCGGCGATGCGGCGTTCGCCGGAGAACCAGGCGCCGAGATCGATCAGCCTGCAGCGTTCGCTGCAGAACGGGCGCCAGGGATTCTGCGCGTCCAGCCGCGTCGATTTCCCGCACTGCGGGCACGCGGCGATGCGCCCTGCGCGGGCCTTGTCCGGCGTCGGCTTCACAGTGCGCAGAACTGGATCTGGAAGGGAATGTCGTTCGTCGCCTGCTGCGCGCGCGCGCTGGCATTGCGCGCGTTCATGAAGCGCACCGTGCAGCGGTGCTTGCCGGCACTGATCTCCGGATAGACGCCGCAGTCCTGCGCGACCAGCACGCGGATCATCTGACAGGGGCCCGGCGGCGCGATGACGTACATCCCTGCACGCGCATCCGCCGGCCGTGGCTCGATGCTGGCGCGCAGCATGTGCAGGTAGAGGTTGATGGCGACCTCGTAGGCGTGGATCTCGGCGTGCCAGGCGTCGAGATCGCGCCGCACCAGCTCGTGAGGCTGTGATAGCCAGTAGTGATAGTGCGGAAGGTCGAAGCCACACGTGCCGCCGGGAATGCCCGAGCGGTTGAGGATGCCGTTGAGAAAATCGTTCTCACGCAGCAGCGCGCCGGCAAACTGCGTCGTCAGCTGCTGCAAGCCGTTCTGCGCGCGGCGGATGTCGGTCAGCGCGCTGTCCAGGCGCTGCGGGTCCACGCCGGGCTTGGCCGCGAGCCGGGTCAGATGGCCGTGCTGCTCGTTGAGTTCCTTGAGGATGTCGTTCTTCAGGTCGGAGCGCGACAGCACCACGAGCGTGTCGAGCAGCGTCGTCAGCGTCGCGCGGATGCCGAACTCGCTGGAATCACGGCGGTGATGGGCATGCTGCGCAAACAGGAACTCCAGGCGCAGGAAGGTGCGGACCCGTTCGGTCAGGGGCTGTTCGAATGCGGTCACCGCTGCCGCTGAGGTCACGCCGGGCGCCCATCTCGAATATCAAAAATTGATTGTGACCTAGTTCACTGAAGCGGGCAAACGCAGGCCGGCGGCCCGCGGCTGACCACGCCGCGCCAGGTCGAGATAGTGCCGGTGCAGGAGTTCGACACAAGCTTCGAGCGTATGCAGATCGCCGGCGTTGACGATGACGTCGTTAGCGGCCGCCAACCGTCGTTGCCTCGGCAGCTGCGCCGCCAGCATCTGTGCGGCCAGCTCGGTCGTGATGCCGTCGCGGCTGCACAACCGGTCCCGCTGCACGTCCTCGGGGACATCGATCACGAGGATGCGGTCCACCAGGCTCTGCATCCCGGCTTCGATGAGGATGGCCACACTGAGTACGCAGTAAGGGGCGGTCTGGGCGGCCTTCCACGCCTGCATCCTCGCCCGGATCGCCGGGTGCGTGATCGCCTCCAGGCGCCGGCGTTCGGCCGGATGCGCGAACACGTGCTCACGCATGCGCCGCCGGTCGAGGGTGCCGTCCGGCAGGATCATCCCGGCGCCGAACTCGGCGGCGATCCGGGCCAGCGCCGGCTGTCCGGGCGCGACGACCTCGCGTGCGACGAGGTCCGCGTCCAGAACCGGCACGCCCAGCGCCGCGAACCGGCCTTGCACGGTTGACTTGCCACTGGCGACGCCGCCGGTCAGACCGATGGTGAGCATCGCCCGGCCTCAGATGCCGATGGCCTGGAAGTACGCCGATTGCAGCCTGTCGCCATACATCAGCGCCAGCCAGCCGGCGGCTGCGAGGTAGGGTCCGAAGGGAATCGGTACGCGGCGGTCGTGGCGCAGGAACAGCACCATGCCGATGCCGACGGTGGCGCCGACCAGCGAGGACAGCAGGATGACCATCGGCAGGGCCTGCCAGCCGAGCCAGGCGCCGATCGCGGCCAGCAACTTGAAGTCGCCGTAGCCCATGCCCTCCTTGCCGGTGGCCAGCTTGAACAGCTGGAACACGCTCCACAGGCTCAGGTAGCCGGTCATCGCGCCGACGATCGCGGACGGCGGCGGCGCGAACACCGGCACGAGACTCAGTCCCAGACCCAGCCACAGCAGGGGCAGCGTCAGATCGTCCGGCAGCAGGGTCGTGCGCAGGTCGATCAACGCCAGCGTCAGCAGCACCCAGGTGAACACCAGCGCGGCGGCGAGCTGCGGACCCCAGCCGAAACGCACGGCGCACAGGGCACTGAGGACGCCGCAGGCCAGTTCCACCAGCGGATACTGCGCCGAGATCGGCGCGCGGCAGGCCGCGCAGCGTCCGCGCAGCCACAGCCAGCCGAGCACCGGCACGTTGTGCCACGGCTTGATCGCGGCCCCGCAGCCGGGGCAGCGCGAGGCGGGTCGGATCAGTGACAGCGGTGCTTCCTCGACGGGCGGCAGTTCGAGCAGCTCGCGCGCTTCCCGGCGCCAGGCCAGTTCCATCATCCGCGGCAGGCGCAGGATGACGACGTTGAGAAAACTGCCGATGACCAGTCCCAGCGCCGTGCAGGCGACCACGAGCAGGCCGGGGCTGGTCTGCAGCCCTTGTAGGAGTTCCATGCGGTGAGGTCGATCGGCTTAGACGGCCATGCCCATCTTGAAGATCGGCAGGTACATGGCGACGACCAGGCCGCCGACGAGCACGCCCAGGATCGCCATGATCATCGGCTCCAGCAGGCTCGACAGCGCATCGACGAGGTTGTCCACCTCGGCTTCGTAGAAGTCCGCGACCTTGCCGCACATCGCGTCCAGCGAACCGGACTCCTCGCCGATCGCCACCATCTGTGTGGCCATGTTGGGGAACAGGCCGGATTGCTGCATGGTCAGCTGCAGCTGCTGGCCGGTGGCGACCTGGTCGCGCATCACCAGCACCGCTTCCTGGAAGATGATGTTGCCGGTCGCCTTGGCCACCGGGTCCATCGCCTCGACCAGCGGCACGCCGGCGGCGAACATCGTCGAGAGCGTGCGCGCGAAGCGGGCGACCGCCGACTTGTAGAGGATGTCGCCGACCACCGGAATCTTGAGCATCACGCGGTCCAGGATTCTGCGGAACGCCGCCGAGCGCCGCTTGGCCTCGAAGAAGCCGTAGCCGATGCCGCCGATCGTCAGGCCGATCACCCACCACTTCTCCTGCACGAACAGCGACAGGTTGACCACCATCTGCGTGAAGGCCGGCAGGTCGGCGCCGAATCCCTGGAACAGTTCCTGGAACTGCGGCACGACGAAGTACAGCAGGATGCCGGTGACGATGAACGCGACGATGATCACCGCGGTCGGGTAGGTCAGCGCCTTCTTGACCTTCTTCTTGATCGCCTCGGTCTTCTCCTTGTAGGTGGCCACCTTGTCGAGCAGGGTTTCCAGCGTGCCCGACTTCTCACCGGCGGCGACGAGGTTGATGACCAGGTCGTCGAACAGCAGCGGGAATTTGGCCAGGCTCTGCGCGAACGAGTCGCCGCCCTCGATGTTTGCCTTGATCGCCATCACCATCTCGCCCATGCTCGGGTTGTCGTGGCCGCGGCCGACGATCTCCAGCGACTGCACCAGCGGCACGCCGGCGGACATCATGGTCGCCATCTGGCGCAGGAAGATGGCGATGTCGCCGGTGGTGATCTTCTTCTTGCGCTTGCCGAACAGCGCCGACTGCTTGCGCACCGCGACCGGATTGATGCCCTGGCGGCGCAGCTGCTGCTTGACGAAAGCCTCGTTCGGCGCCTGGGTCTCACCCTTGACACGGTTGCCCTTGCGGTCCGTGCCTTCCCACTTGAAGGTCGCTTCCTTGACGGCCAGTGCCTGCGCCATAGTCGTTCCTCACTCGTTTTAGTCGCCGACCGTGCAGGCATTGGCCTGAACGAGGTCGATGATGCCGTTCCTGACCTTGAGCAGCGCCGACTGACGCAGATCCTTGATGCCCTCTTTCTGCGCCTGGTCGGCGATGTCGATCGCGTTGCCGCCCTCCATGATGATGCGCCCCATCGCCTCGGAGAACGGCATCACCTGATAGATGCCGGTACGCCCCTTGTAGCCGCTGTTGTCGCATTGATCGCAGCCCACCGCCTCGAAGATCTTGAACTTGGGGTCGTTGATCTCCTCCTGGGTGAAGCCCTGCTTGATCAACTCGGCGGCAGGGATGGTCGCTGGCCGCTTGCACTCCTTGCAGAGCCGGCGCGCCAGGCGTTGGGCGATGATCAGCGTCAGCGTCGAGGCCAGATTGTAGGCCGGCACACCCATGTTCATCAGGCGCACGATGGTCTGCGGCGCGTCGTTCGTGTGCAGGGTCGAGAGCACGAGGTGGCCGGTCTGCGCGGCCTTGATGGCGATCTCCGCGGTCTCCAGGTCGCGGATTTCGCCGACCATGATCACGTCGGGATCCTGGCGGAGGAACGCCTTGAGGGCCGCCGCGAAGGTCAGACCCACCCTGGGATTGACGTTGACCTGGTTGATGCCGGGCAGATTGATTTCCGCCGGATCCTCGGCCGTGGAGATGTTGATGTCCTCGGTATTGAGGATGTTGAGGCCGGTGTACAGCGACACGGTCTTGCCGGACCCGGTCGGACCAGTCACCAGGATCATGCCCTGTGGCTGTTCGAGCGCCTTGAGATAGGCAGCCTTCTGCTCGGGCTCGTAGCCCAGCGCATCGATGCCCAGCTGCGCGCTGGACGGATCGAGGATACGGCAGACGATCTTCTCGCCGAACAGGGTGGGACAGGTGCTGACGCGGAAATCGATCGCCTTGTTCTTGGACAGGTACAGCTTGATGCGGCCGTCCTGCGGCACCCGGCGTTCGGCCAGGTCCAGCCGTGACATGACCTTCACGCGCGCCGCGATGCGGCCCGCCTGGTTGATCGGTGGCGTCGCGACGGTCTTGAGCTCGCCGTCGCGGCGGTAGCGGATGCGATAGCTCTTTTCGTAGGGCTCGAAGTGGATGTCGGATGCGCCGATGTTGATCGCATCGACCATGATCTTGTTGATGTAGCGGATGATCGGCGCATCTTCCGCATCCGCCTTCGACACGTCGTGGCCGAACTCGCCACCCTCCTCGCCGCCTTCGATCGCCAGGCCCTCGAGGTCGGCGTCGCCGAGGTTCATCTCCTGGGCGCTTTGCGCCTGGATGGCGGCCTCGATGGCCTTCGCCAGCTTGTCCTCCTCGACCAGGATCGCCTCGGTCGGGTTGCCGGTGGCGAACTTGATCTCGTCGAGCGCCTGCAGATTGGTGGGATCCGAGACCGCGACATAGGTCTTCTTGCCGCGCTTGAAGATCGGCAGTGCGTGCGCCTTGCGCAGGACCTTTTCGCTGACCTCCCGCGCGATCATGGGGTCGATCTCCAGGGCGGAGAGATCCATCAGCGGCACGCCGAATTCGAGGCTGGCGATCTCGGCGATCGCCAGCGGCTTGGCCGCCTTGGCATCGACGATCAGCTTGACGAACGGAACGCCGTCCTTGAGCGCCTTGACCTGGTAGTCACGGGCGGCCTGCTCGCTCAACAGCCCGTCCGCGGCCAGGCGCCGCGCCAGACCGCCGAGGAAGACATTGCCGCTCTGTGGTGCAGGAGAAATCGCCATAAACCCATTCTCGCAGGCCGGAATGGAACTATAGGCTGTCGTTCGCCGAGGTCAAATTCCCTGGCCGGGGCCGAACGGTTCCGTGCCGTGGTGGAAAAGGCGGCACGGGGATGCGTTACGATCCTCGCGGTCCGCCTGCGGTCACAGGGGTCATGGGAGCCAACATGAGCATGCTGTCCGCTCCACGCTGGGTACTGCGTCACAACAACCTGATCCGCGCGCTGGCCCAGCTCGACGACGCTATTGCGCTCAATGCCCGGCGCCCATTGTCGCAACTGGAGCGGCAGGGCCTGATCCAGGCCTTCGAGTTCACGTACGAACTGGCCTGGACCACGCTCAAGGACTACCTGGAATGGCAAGGCATCACCGGCCTGGTCGGTTCCCGGGACACGATCCGCGAGGCATTCGCCCGAGGACTGATCGCGGACGGGCAGCAGTGGATGGACATGCTGTCGGACCGTAACCGGAAGTCCCATACGTACCACGAAGGCACCGCGCTGGCGATCGTGGAACATGTGATCGATCACTACCAGCGGCTGTTTCATCAGCTGCGCGACACGCTGGCCCGCAAGATCCCCAGTGCCTCTCAGCCGTGACACATGCTTTCACGCCTGTTGACGATGCAGCGACGGGGCTTCCGCCGAAGACGCTGGCTGCGTTGCGCCGGGTTCTTTCCGGCTTCGCCGGCGTGGAAAAGGCCGTTCTTTACGGATCGCGCGCCACCGGTCGGTACCGTGAGGGATCGGACATCGACCTCTGCCTGTTTGGAGAGATCACGTCCACACGTCTGCTGCGGATCGAGCAGGCCCTCGACGCACTCGGGCTGCCCTACAAGATCGACCTCTCGGCGTTTCATTTGATCGAGAGCGAGCCGCTCAAGGCGAGCATCCTGCGCGAGGGACGCCTGCTATGACGCTCACAGCGCCGCTCGGGGGGCAGCCGATCGACGTGTTTGACCCGGATCCCGATATCCCGCTGTCCGAGCTTCATCTGCTCCAGTGCCACCACCAGCAAGCGTTGTCCCGAAACTTACCGCAGAATACGCCGCGACCGCGCGGACTTGAGTGGACGAACCGCAGTGCCAAACCTAAGCATCATCCTCCCCGCCAAGAACGAGGCGGAATCTCTCAGAACGCTGCTGCCGCGGCTCAAGCAGGCCCAGCCGTCTGCGGAGATCATCGTCATCGACGACGGCTCCACCGACAACACGCGCGACCTCTGTGATGAGAGCGGTGTCACCTGCCTGTCGTCGCCGTATTCGATGGGCAACGGAGCCGCCGTCAAGCGTGGGGCCCGTGCCGCGAAGGGCGACGTCCTCGTCTTCATGGATGCCGACGGCCAGCACGATCCCGCCGACATTCCGCGCCTGCTCTCGCGTCTGGATGAGGGCTACGACATGGTCGTCGGTGCCCGTGACGCCAGCGGTCAGGCCAGCCTGCACCGCGGACTTGCCAATGCGCTCTACAACCGCATCGCCACCTGGATGACGGGTCACCAGATCCTGGACCTCACCTCCGGCTTCCGCGCCGTGCGCGCCGACAAGTTCCGCGAGTTCCTGCACCTGCTGCCCAACGGCTTCTCGTATCCCACGACGATCACGATGGCCTTCTTTCGCAGCGCCTATGGCGTCGCCTATCAGCCAATCGTGGCGCATCAACGGGTCGGCACGAGCCACATACGCGTTTTCCGAGATGGCGTCCGCTTCTTGCTGATCATCTTCAAGATCGCCACGCTGTACTCGCCGCTCAAGCTGTTCGTGCCGGTGAGCGCGTCGTTTTTCAGCCTGGGCCTGGGTTATTACGGCTATACGTTCGCAACCCAGGGGCGATTCACCAACATGAGCGCGCTGCTATTCAGTGCGTCCGTGATCATCTTCCTGGCCGGTCTGATGTCGGAACAGATCACGGGCCTCACCTATCTATCGACCCGATCTGACCGAAAACACGGATGATGGGCGCCACCGACGAGCCGCTTCGCGGAAACATGCGCGTCTTGATGGTGAGCACGTCGTATCCGCAAGACTTGCGCGACTGGCGCGGTCTTTTCATCCGTCACCTCGCCGATGCCGTGGGCAGGCGTGAAGACCTGAGGCTGCGGCTCTGGGCGCCGCCCGGCGAGACCCACCCCTCCGTCGAAGTCGATGTACTGACCGAAGAGCGGCAGTGGCTTTCGCGGCTGATGGCGGCCGGCGGCATCGCGCACCTCTACCGCAGTGCGGGGCTGCGCGGTGGCGCCGAGGTTCTGCGCCTGCTCGTTTACCTGCGGCGGCTGTATCGACGCAGTCATGACATCGACGTCTTCCATGTGAACTGGCTGCAGAACGCGTTGCCGATGCCGCACGATCGGCGCCCACTGCTGGTTTCTGTACTCGGTACCGACCTGCAGCTGTTGAAGTTGCCATTGATGAAGGCGATGCTGCGCCGGGTATTCCGGGGCAGGCCGACGGCAATCTGCCCCAACGCCGACTGGATGCTCGCGCCACTGCGCGAGGCGTTCGGTGACATCGCGGAGGTTCGATTCGTCCCGTTCGGCATCGATCCCGGCTGGTTCGCTGTCGATCGTGGCCGCCGCGTGCGCCCGCACCGCTGGCTGGCGGTGACGCGATTGACGGCGGCCAAGCTCGGCCCGCTGTTCGATTCCTGTGCGCCGCTTTTCCAGTCTGGCGAACGGGAACTGCACTTGATCGGACCGATGCAGGAGGACATCGTGGTTCCTCAGTGGGTGCACTATCACGGCCCGTTGGGCCCGGACGTGCTGCGGGAGACCTGGTTTCCGCAAGCAACCGGACTGATCACGCTGAGCCGACATGCCGAGGGCAGACCGCAGGTCATGCTCGAGGCGATGGCGTCGGCGCTACCGATCGTTGCCTCCGACATCGCGGCACATGCCAGCTTTCTTCGCGACGGGGTCACGGGCATGCTGGTCGCCGACGGCGAGTCGCCTGCCGAGGCCATCCGTGTGATCGAGGACGATGTTTCCAATCAGCGGATCGGTAGTGCGGCGCGGACCTGGGCGAGCAAGGAAGTCGGCACCTGGGACGACTGCGCGCGCCGCTACGCCGACATCTACCGTCGGCTGATGGACAAGGGCGCACAGCCGTGAAGCGTGTCTTCGTGCTCGGCGCTGCGGGTTTCATCGGACGGCACTTGTGTGCGTTTTTCTCCACGCGGGGCATCGAAGTAATCGCCGCGACGCGCCGCCCCGCGTCGTTTGACAGTGCGCTGATCGAGAACGCCGTCGCAAGCTTCGATGCCGTGGACCAGTTCATGCCGTTGCTGGCGCGTTGCGATGCCGTGATCCACGCAGCTTCTTCGAGCACGCCGGGAAGCAGTGAGGCCCGACCTCAGCTAGAGGGCAACCTGAGGCCCACGCTGGCTCTCATCGAGGCACTGCAGGCACTGCCCGATCGACGGCTGCTTTACCTGTCGTCGGCTGGCACGCTCTATGGCGACTGCGTGCAGCCGGCCACTGAGTCGGCCCCTCTGCGTCCGCGTTCCTATCACGGCGCCGGCAAGGCGGCCGCCGAGCACTTCATGCACGCATGGACCGCGCAGTATGGCGGCACCGGTGTGGTCATCCGGCCGTCCAACGTCTATGGCCCCGGCCAGCCGCGGCGCGCAGACTTCGGCATCATTCCAGCGGCCTTCGATTGCGCGCTGCATGGACGCGCACTCACGATCTGGGGCGATGGCACGAGCCTGCGCGACTACCTCTACGTGGACGACCTCGTTGCACTGTGTGGCGTCGCCATCGCACACGATCTGCCGCGGGGCTTGTCGGTGTTCAATGCTTCCGCGGGTCATGGCACGACGCTCAATGCCCTGCTCGATGAGATCGATCGGATCACCGGACACCCGTTGCGGCGAGAGTATCGCGCCGCGCGGCGCGTGGACGTCCGCGCCATCGTGCCCGATAACACTGCAGCTCGCGATCGGTTCGCATGGCACCCGGCGGTGTCCCTGGCCGAAGGACTCGGGCGTGCCTGGGCGTGGTACCGAGCGAATCAGTGAGCCAGCGGCAGGCGACGCCGGTGATCTCGGTTTGTATCGCCAACTACAACGGCGAGGCCATGCTCGTCGATTGTATCGACTCGATCCTGCGGCAGAGCGTCGATATTCCGGTCGAGATCATCATTCACGACGATGCTTCGACGGACGGTTCCGTCCGGTTGATCCGGGACCGATATCCCCGGGTCGTCCTGATCGAGAGCGCGGCGAATGTCGGTTTCTGCGTGGCGAACAACCGCATGGTTCGTCAGGCCAGGGGCGAATTCATCCTGCTGCTGAACAATGACGCCGCCCTGTTCGATGATGCGCTGGACACTCTTCTGCGCTACGCGAGATCGCAGGCCGGGCCGGCGATCCTCAGTCTGCCGCAGTACGACTGGGAAACCGGCGCGCTGGTCGATCGGGGCTGCCGTCTGGATCTCGCGTACTACCCCGTGCCGATTCGTGCCAGCGCACCTGTGACGGCTGCCTTCGTCATCGGTGCCTGCATGTGGCTTCCAAGGTCGCTGTGGATGGAAACGGGCGGATTTCCGGAGTGGATGGGCTCGATCGGCGAGGATCTCTACCTGTGCGCCGTCGCACGATTGCGTGGGGTTTCAGTATTCGTGCCCGATGCCAGCGGATACCGGCACCGACAGGGCGTCAGCTTCGGCGGTAACAAGCTGCAGTCCGGCCGGCTGCGGACGACCATTCAACGGCGCTACTTGAGCGAGCGGAATCGCAGCTACGTGTTGTTCATCGCGACACCGACGGTACTGGTGTGGCCTTGGTTGTTATTACATGCCGGCTTGATTCTCGCGGAGGGTCTTGTTCTGAGCGTGCTGCGCCTGAACATTCGCATTCTTGGTCAGGTACACATGAAAGCGCTCATCGATCTGATCCGCGAAATGCCGCGCCTGATCGCGTGCCGGCGGCAGGTGCAGCGCAGCAGGGTGGTGTCCTTGCGCGCGTATCTGCGTCCGTTCGTATGCACGCTCCAGAAGCTCAGACTCCTGGCTCGCCATGGTGTGCCGGAAATCGGCACGGGTCAGCGGACGTGACGAGTGTCAGCCGCGGCGAAAGCGGAAGAACGGTTCCTCGGGGTTGACGCCGAACTTCAGCGCATCGATGTCCGGCAGGAGTTCTTCGTGTGTCGCGATATCCGGGATCAGGCCGGAACTCGCAATTCGGTCGAAGATGTCCTTGCCGTACAGACGCACGTGGTCTTCCTGGCCATAGGCGTGAAATCGCGCTTGCGGGTCGGTGATGCCCGGATCGCACCAGGTGCGTTCGAGCACTTGGGAGTAGGGCGTCTGCAGTATCGCCATGCCGCCAGATCGAAGTACGCGGAAAATCTCGCGGAGTGCGATCGAGTCATCGGCCACGTGTTCCAGAACATGATTGGCGATCAGCAGATCGACGGACTCCGATGCGAACGGCATGTCCAGCAAATCAACCTGTCTGATCTCGGGACGAGTCGGATACAGGTCGCAGAGGATGTAAGAGGCCGGCTTCATCCGTGCGAGATGCAATGGCAACCGCTTCTCCGGCGCGAAATGCACGATGTGCTTGCCGGCCAGGTCCTGCAGTAGGCCCGACGCTGTCATGTACAGCAGGAGGTGACGTTCCCTGTCGTGCGCACCGCAGCGTGGGCACTCGAAATGATCGACATCACTGCCCGCCATGCGGACCGATTGCATCAGCGGTGCCACACCGCCGCCACCGGACCTGTATGGCATGAACGCGCGGACCGAATGTCGGCAGCAGACGCAGTAGTACCGACCGCCTGGAACGAAGCCGGACAGTCCGTACCGGATCATCTTGAGTGGATTGATCGAGCGCATCGAATCAACGTCTGTAGAGGATGTGCGGCCGATCGCTCGAAACGAGTGTGGTGGCGCGCCCGGCAAGTTCAGATACGACTGCGCGCCCGAACGCGAACGCGCAAAAGGCCAGCGTCACCGATGCGGGGTACGGGGATGCCGAGAGCACCGCAGGCGTCCACCGGCGCAACAAGTCCGGCCGACGTTCGCGGATCGAACGCAGAGCAACCCGCCGCCAGAAGTCGGCCAGTCCTTCCGCGAAGGCGCGCTGACTGACCTTGTCTCTCGGGACACTGAGGATCGCGTCCCAATAAAGCTCGCGAACGCGAGCATTCGCTTCGTTGACCAGCGAGCCGACCGCGTTGACGCGGTAGGCGACCAGCGGTTCGCCGATATGCCCAATGGGACCATTCTGGGCATGCAGCAAGTGCGCACGGTAGTCAATGAGATCCCCCTCGATCGAAAGCCATTGCTGCTTGTGCATAGACCGGAACAGCACGGAGCTGTTGCACAAGAAGTTGCCGCGCCGGAGCAGGCTGTCTAGATCCATTGTTTCGTCGCCGACATTGTTGAACAAGCCGAGTTCATGGCCTTGCTCATCAATGGTTACCGCGTTCGTGTAAACCGCAGAGCAGTCGGGGTGCCGCTGCAGAAACGCGAGCTGCCTGCGGAGCTTGCCAGGCAGCCAGTAGTCGTCGCCATCGACACGGGCGATCAGATCAGCACGGGCCTTATCCAGGAGCGCCCGCGTGTTCTGCGACGCGCCAAGTCGCTGCGGGTGGCGGACATACTGGAGGCGTCCTGGATACTGGATGCGCAGTGACTCAACGATGGCGGGGGTGTCGTCAGTCGAGAGGTCATCGCCGACGATGATCTCGGCGCGCAGTTCGAGTGTTTCCTCCAGAACGCTCTCGACGCAGCGCCGGATGTACCGGCTCTGGTTGAAGGTCATGATGCAGATGCTGACATCCGGAATGCTCACGCTGTATCGCCCGATGCCGTTGCGGCCAGCTGTGTGTGGGCCATCCGCCGGAGTTCACCGATGTCACGCAAGCTTCGGTGCCTGATCAGAAACGCAGTTGCGAAGTAGGCGGCCAATGGGGCCGCCACGAGGAATCCGGTGCGCCAGCCACCGGGATCGAGAGTCACGAGGACCAACTGGCCCGTGACGGTCTGCGCGCCGAGTGCCAGCAGTGTATCGGCGTGGTCGCGGAGTTGGGGACGCATCCCGTACTGCATCAGCGTCTCCAGGTATCGAGCGTTCAGCGCCAGTGACAGCAGGCTGGACGCCAGTAAAGCGTAGGCGACCCCGACGGCACCCCACAGGCTGCCCATGACGATCAGTGTGATGGCGAGACACTTCTTGGCAATCGCCAGCTTCAGGAACAGATCCGACCGCCCGATGGCATTGATTGCGACCTGATTCAGCACGTGGATGGGCCAGAACATCCCGCTGAGCGCGAGGATCGCCAGAAGCGGAGCCGCGCCGATCCACTGGGGGCCGAAGGCGGCCTGCACGATCGGCTCGGAGAGCAAGGCGATCGTCAGCATCACCGGCGCAGACAGAAAGGTTGCACTCCGAACCGAAATTTGCAGCGTCACTCTCAGGCTCTCCGTATGGCCAGCCGCGCGCGAAAGCACCGCGAGGCCGAACTTGTTCAACATCGCCGAGACGATCGAAACCGGCGCCTGAAAACAGGTATAGGCGACCGTATAGAGGCCCAGGGTTGAACTCCCGTACAGGCGACCGATCAGAACGGACTGCAAGCGCAGCGATAGGACGTCCAGCAGTCCTGCGACCATCAGGTTGCCGCCGAAACCCAAGAGCTGCGTCAGCGAGTGTCTGCGAATCCGGCCCGCGGGGCGCCATCCAGAGATCAGCCAGCACGCTGCGGCGCGGAGCGCTGCTGCAGCAACCGCTTGAACCACAAGTGCCCATACCCCCAAGTTCATCGCCGCCGTCAAAAGGGCCAGACCGGTTGATCCGATCGCCGAGATGGCCTCTATCCCAGCACGACGCTTGAACAGCATCGATCGAGTGATGAGTGCATCCGGGACTGCGGCGAGCGCATTGAAGAATATCGTGAGTGCCATCACCGGCAACAGTCGCGCGAGTAGCGGCTCGCCGAAGGCGTTTGCGACCAACGGAGATGACAAAGCGAGGAGTGACCAGGCCAGAACGGCAACGATGGTCATGAACCAGAATGCAGTTGTCTCATGGTCCGGGCAAAGTATTGGCCGTTGGACGATTGCGGGCCCCAGGCCGGCATCGACGAAAAGCATGGCAATGCTCGTTCCCACGAGCAGCATGGCGACCAGGCCAAAATCGGCTGGCTGCAGCAGCCTCGCCAGAACGAGCGTTACGATCAACTGTCCGCCGTAGCGGAAGCATATTTCTACGAGAGCCCATGCTGCGCTGCGGGGATCAATCTGGGCCTTTGTGGCGCTCTTTTCCGCCGAACTCTTGTAAGCCACTGCCTGGCGACCCAACAGTCGGGTTCAGGATCTGCCGCTCGACGGCAGGCGCTTGCTGTCGGCGACAAGGTTTGGTTTGGCCGGGCGCGCGACCTTGCTCTTCATCAAGAACAGAGGGCGATTCAGGAACTCGCCCAAGAACTCGAATCGCCGAAGATTGGATGGCGTCAAGTCCGAGTACCGCTCCGTTGTCGGATCAAATAATCCAATCCTTTCGATGCTCCACGAATCTACGGTGCCAGAACGAATGAATTCAATGACCTCACTTTTCGTGCCGCTCGTGAAGAGAGGCTTGCCCCTGTCCCCTTTCCAGTTAAAACCGATCTGCATCCACATCATTCCGCAGGTCGTCGCCAATGCGTTGAGGCTCGAAAGGATGAGGTGCTTCGCCTGATGAATCGAAATATCGCGGTCGCCGAAATCATCTCCCACGTGATGCAGGACATTCAGGCAGTAAATGAAATCGAAGAAGTCTGATCCGGCATCCAGGAAACTAAGGTACTCGCAACGGACCTCCAGTTTGTGTGAAATATCGAGATACTGTGCAATTTCATTAAGAAAGGCTGCGTGAGCGGGATTGCCTTCGGCCGAAACGACCTTCTCTGCACCTGCAGCTAGGGCGCCAAGACTGAAGTAGCCCGTATTGGCACCGATATCCAGGACATGTAGCCCTCTGACAGAAGAGTGCTCATGCATGTACGCAAGCCGCTGCTGCTCATATTTCCCGGGAGCAGCCAATTCAAGTCCCACAGCAGACGTAAGTGCAGGGTGAAGCGACTGGTAACCGCTGTGCTTACTCTGTGCCTCCAGTAGCTTGCGAAGGCGGTCTGCCACTGCTGATCGCAAGTCGTTCATTGTGGGATCTTCAATGTTTGCCGTGTAATGCTGCGGTATCTTCTCGCCCGTATACATCGTGCTGTGCAATCAACTCGTCAATTTCGGGCGCAGTCAAAGAATCTGCAGCTGGGAAATACATGCACGTCGCCGCGCGACGGCCATGTGCCCACGCATACCAATATATAGAAGACGTGTCGCAATGAAAGTCATCAGTGGAATGCCCAGAGTCTGAAGAAAAGAGGTGCAAAATGCGCGGGCATACATCAACGGCGAGTTGGAGGGGACCCCAGAAGCGGGGGTTGACTTCAACAAAGTGCAGGGTGCCTGAAGAGTCTTGCAGCAGTTCCATCATCCACGGGCCGAAGTACCCGACAGATGAGAGTCTGTCGAATAACGCCTCCTCATCGAGTCCTGGATTATGTCCCGTTCGCGCCAGAACGATTGATTTTCCACCGGATTGCTGGAGAAGATTCAATTGCCAAAAATAGGATCGTCGGCCGTCTCGAGCGAGATAGCCACAAAGGTAGTGGCTTTGTCCCTTGATATATGTCTGCGCAAACCAGTTATCGGGATTGAGCACTGATTTCGCCCTCAGCACTTCGGATTCGCTCAAGCAGATGAGCGGATAGTTCACCCTCTCGTCACCGACATTGGTCTTTGGCTTGAATACGCAGGGGCTTGCTGCTTCGTGCCAATTCAAGTGTGGGGGGGGGTGTATTCCGCACACTTGATGAATGAGCGCGTGGCTCGTCGCCTTGTTGGAGAGCAGCAGATACAGGGATTCGGATGGCATCGGTATGTGCCAGCCCATGGTTTGCAGATCTTGGCGATGGGCGAGCACGAAGACATTGGAGAATTCAGTCGTAGGGCAATAGATCAATGAACGGATTCCCAATTCAGTCGCAACATTTCGGATTCTCGTGAACAGGCGCAGATCGATGAGCCGATCGTCCCTGGTCAGAATTACATTGCTCTTCCATGATGTCTTAAATATTGAATCGTTGTGGTCGGCTGCAACGATTGCAAAGGGCAGATGTTGGCTGTGGAAGAATCTGCAGAGCGCAATAACCGCCCGGTCGTTATAGCCGGAGAACAAAAGAAAGGTTCCGTCTTGCATAACGATGACACGAGGGCAGGATAGTGAAGGCCGTGCTGAGAATTGTGGTCAACAGTCGCGCGATGACTTTAAGACGGCCGCGCACACGGCTGGACACGCAGGTGGAAGAGTGTTCCCTGTCGGGAGCACGATCACCCGCGATGCGATGTCCTCCGTCACGGGCAGTAGCAAGCCGGCGTGCGGAAAGAGTGATCTGTACGGCTCCATCCGGTGGCAGCCGGGCCAGAAGTACTTGCGCGCCAGGATGTTCTCGGCCTGGAGCGCGGCGACGATCTTGTCCCGAAGCCCAGCAACACTTCGATCCAACTCGACGACGACGTACTGGTAGTTCGGTTGCTGGTCGCTTCGATACTGCAACAGTCGAAGGTGGCCGAGTGGCGAGAGTGCTTCCGCGTAGTCCTGATATCGGCGTCGATTGTGGTTGACGAAGCGGGGCAGCGATTCGAGGTTGACCAGCCCCAACGCCGCATTGATCTCCGGCATCTTCCCGTTGGTGCCCGGGTACACGACGTTGTCGTAACCCTTGAAGCCGAAATTGCGCATCAGGCGCAGGGCCTCGGCGAGCTCGTCGTCGTCAGTGGTGACGGCGCCGCCTTCGAAGGTATTGAACACCTTGGTCGCGTGGAAGCTGAACACCTCGCAGCGGCCGAATCCGCCGATCTTCCGCCCGCCATGGCTGCAGCCGAAGGCGTGGGCGGCGTCGAACATCAGGGCCAGGCCATGCTCGTCGGCGATCGCCTGCAGCGGCTCGATCGGCGCGGGACGTCCCCACAGGTGTACGCCGATGATGCCGGTCGTGCGCGGCGTGATCATGCGCCGGACGCTGTCCGGATCCAGGTTGTGTGTACTCGGATCGATGTCCGCGAAAACCGGGGTGATCGCCTGCCAGTGCAAGGCGTGTGCGGTGGCGATGAAGGTGTAGGAGGGGATGATCACCTCGCCCTCCAGACCCAACGCGCGGATGGCGATCTCCAGCGCGACGGTGCCATTGCACATGGCCACGCAGTGCTTGACCCCCAGGAAGTCCGCCAGCCGTCGTTCCAGTTCCTGGACCAGCGGGCCGTTGTTGGTCAGCCAGCGTCGATCATAGATCTCTGCGGTGTAGGCGAGCAGGCGTTCCCGGTCGCCCAGGTTGGGGCGGCCGACATGAATCGGCTCGGGGAAGGCCGGGGGCGCGCCGTTGATGGCCAGGTCGCTGGCATTCCGGATCGTTTTCACGATGGTCTCGGTTCTCGCGGCCGGATCGGGTACGCGCAACCACACTCGCACATGATCGTCATTCCGGGCTTCCGGAGTCTGAGGTCAGTGCACGGTATCGCAGTTCGAGCAGCTTCACGTCGTCCAGAACGGCGAAATACTGGATTGGCTTGCTTTCCCTCAGCTTGTGCAGTGCGTCGAGGTGCTTGCGTGCTTCGATCGTGTTGCCGTTGCTCAGTTCCCAGCTCGCGGCCTGAATGAGCGTGCGGGGACGACGGTCCAGTTCCAGAGCCCGCTGAAGTCGTTCGCGCGCACGATCGGTTTCGCCGATCGCGCTGTAGACGATGCCTTCGAGAAGGACGAGATCGCACAGACGCGGCTGGAACGCAGGGTTGTCTTGCGCGGCGCGGAGCAGGTCAACGATCTCCGCAGCAGAGTATGCAGAACAGTGGTTTTCGCTGAATGCGTTGACGATTCGATCCAGGAACTGTACGGCAGTCAGGATCTCTCCGTCGCCTTTCGCGGCGGCGGCTATGGCCTGGTCGAGTGAAGCCGGGCGCAGTTCAGGGACGTAACAGCCGATCTCGGCTCGGGCGATGGCCAGGGCGCTGTTCGTCGGGAAGCGCTCGATCGCGATGTCGAGCAGGCGCGCGGATTCCTCGGGGTACCCTTCCACGAGCACTGCTGCCGCAAAGGTGGTATGCACCCGGGCCGAATCCGGATTCTGCATGTACCAGACCTTCTTCTGGAGCAGGGGATTGCCCCAGAGCGAGGTGATGTTGAAGGTCACCACGGCGAGCATGACGAAGTAGAGAGCGCCGAGCGCCAGTCGCACGCTCGGACGCACCTGCGTGATGCCTGTCAATCCGGCGACGAGGAACAAGGCGATCGCCGGGCTGCCGAGGTAGTTGCGGTGCTCGAAGACCAGTTCCAGCGGCACGATGGTCGATTCCAGGACGTGGCTGCCGAGGAAGAACAACACCGCGAATGCGGCGACGGGCCAGCGCCTGCGCGACTGCCATGCGGCAATGATCACCGCGAGCCATGCCGTCCAGGCCAGCGCGGTGGTGGACGGCGCGAAAAGGCCGGTGGAAACCGGGTAGTTGTCGTAGAGAAACCGCAGCGACCCCGCCGAGGGCAGCACGATCTGCTGCACATACATCCAGAGCACGCGGCCTTCGGTAAGCACGCGCTCGGTCATGTCGAAGGCACGGTTTCCGTAGTGTTGCCAGGGTTGCAGGAACACCAGCAGGTAGATCGTAAAGGCGGCGAGAGGAAGCCACAGCCCCGCGAGCCAGAGGCGCGGCGGCCGACGCACGCGGCTGAGCAACGTTGCTTCCACGGCGAGCACCAGCAAGGGAAAGACGATCGCATTTTCCTTGCAGAGCATGCCGAGGCCGATTCCCACGAACAGCGCAAGCAGAAATAGAGCGTGTGCCTTGTTCGTCGTCGTCCCGGCTGCGCGCGGCTGAACGGAGCGTGACTCGACATACAGCGCCAGCCCCAGGAACATGCACGTCGCGGCCAGCAGGGTCATGCGCTGCACGACGTACAGGACCGAGCTGACCTGGATCGGCCACAGCAGCCACAGCGCGGCAGCGATGGGTGCAATCCATCGGCCCTGGTGCAGATTCATCAGTTGCGCCAGGCGTGCGAAGCACCACCACAGCAGGCTGGCATTGATTGCATGAATCAGCAGGTTGATCCGTTTGAACGCCCCGGGATCCGCGGGCCAGCTGTCGTGCTGCAGCGCGAAGGTCAGCAATGACAGCGGGCGGCCGCTCGGGCCGGCGATGCCCTGAACGGCGTAGGACAGCAGTTCCTGCCAGCGGCCGGTGGTGATGGTGGCCAGTCGCTGAAGGTTGGGATAGTCGTCGAAGATGAATCCGCCGGGCAGGCCGGGCCGATACAGCAGCCAGAACGCCGCGAGCGCCAGCAGCCAGAATCCGGCGGGCAGGAAACGCTGCAAGCGGAGTACGTGTATCGCGCTTACCGGCAGGCTGCCGGCAGGTATCGCGATGGAATGTCGTTGGAACTGCAAGTCCAGTGAGCGCCGTCCGACGAGGTCATGAGAACGTTGCGGTTGGCGATGAGGGTGGAGACGTTGGTTGCGCGGATATGCGCCGTGAGTTGCACCACACCCGTCGATCCCGCGCCGCCGGTGATGGAAACCGTGGCGATGAAGGTGCCGGTGCTGCCCTGGTCCGCCACACTGGCGACGTCGGCGGGCCAGCGTCCGGCGCTGTTGAAGAACTCGGCCATCGGGACCTTCTTGCCCATCAACAGCGTGATCGCCTCGCCGGCCTGCGCCTTGGCCACGTAATCCCGGTACGCGGGAATCGCGATGGCGGCGAGAATGCCGATGATCGCGATGACGATCATCAGCTCAATCAGCGTGAAACCCCGATTGCTCCGAAGGTCCATGGCTTCGCGTCTGCGGTGACGTTCAAAACGAGGAAGGCTGCACCGACCGCGTGCAGCCTTCCCTGGTCACGAGTCGATCACCCGCGGCAGGCCGCCGGCAGGTACTTCGGATCGATCGGATTGGCCCCGCCCGGCTTGCAGGTCCAGCTGCTGCCGCTCGTGGACGTCATGATGACGGTCTTGCCCATGATGTTCTTGTTGACATCCTGAGCCTTCATCGTCGCCGTCAGTTCGATCGGCAGCGAAGTGCCGCCGGTGTTTCCAGTGATCTCGATGGTGGCGACGTACTTGCCGGACAGCGTGCCCATCACGGACGCCGCGGCACTCGGCCAGACGCCCTTGTCGGAGAAGAACTCCGCCAGCGGGGTCTTGCCGCCGGACATCAGCGAGACCGCCTCGGACGCCTGCGAGCGCGCGATGTAGTCCTGGTAGGCCGGGATGGCGATGGCGGCGAGGATGCCGATGATCGCGATGACGATCATCAGCTCGATCAGCGTAAAGCCCTTCTGCAGCTGCTTCTTCATTTGAAACTCTCCAATTGGATGGTGATGCACCGGAACGTCTCCCCGTGCGCCTTTTCTTACGCAGCCTGTGTGCCAAGGCTCATGCTGCGGTGCAACTCAATAAAACCAGGCGCTTAGTCAAATTTATCTACATGCCGACCGGACGGGTCGGCCCAGTTGTGTCAGTGAGTGACGGAATTTGTCAAAAGTCTCCTGTGGGATCGCCGCAGGGCCAGCCGGCGAGATGGCGTTCGACCAGTGCGGCCAGCGCGTCGAGGTGCGCCGGTTCGGCGTTGAGCGCGGGAATGTAGCGCAGAACCTCGCCGCCGGCACGGCGGAAGTCGGCGGCATAGCGCAGCGCGACTTCCTCCAGCGTTTCCAGGCAGTCGGCGGCAAAGCCGGGGCAGATCACGTCGAGCCGGCGCACGCCCCGGCCGGCGAGGGCGGTGACGTATTCGTCAGTGTAGGGCGACAGCCACTGCGCACGGCCGACGCGGGACTGGAAGCTCAGGCTCCAGCGGTCCGCCGGCAGGTCGAGCAGCTGTGCGAGTCGTTGCGCGGTCTGCCGGCAGTGGCGGCCGTAGGGGTCGCCGGCGTCTTCATAGCGCTGCGGGATGGAATGGAAGGACAGCAGCAGGTGGTCGCCGCGCCCGTGGGTTGCCCAGTGATGCCGGACCGAGTCCGCCAGTGCGGCGATGTAGCCCGCGTCGTCGTGGTAGTCGTTGACCGTGCGCAGCTCCGGCACCGCGCGCAGCGGGCGGCAGGCGTCGAACACGGCGTCGAGCACCGAGGCGGTGGTCGTCGCCGAGTACTGCGGGTACAGCGGCAGCACCAGCAGCCGGGTCACGCCCTGCGCCTGCAGTCCGGCGAGTGCCGTGGTCACCGACGGTTCGCCGTAGCGCATCGCCAGCGCGACGGTCGCGCGGTGGCCGAGCCGCTGCTGCAGGCCCTGTTGCTGATCGCGTCCGATCGCCAGCAGCGGCGAGCCGCGTTCCGTCCAGATCGCGCCGTAGGCGTGTGCGAGCCGGCGTGGCCGCAGCGGCAGGATGAAGCCGTAGAGGATCGGCCACCACAGCAGGCGCGGCAGATCGACCACGCGCCGGTCGGCGAGGAACTCGCGCAGGTAGCGGCGGATCGCCGGCGCGGTCGGCGCCGAAGGCGTGCCGAGATTGACGAGCAGCACGCCGGTCCCGGTTGCCGGTGGTGGCGCCGTATCGATCCGCGAGGGCGCGGTGATGGCATTCATCATCGGGGCTGGATCGGCGGCGGTGTTCAGTCCGGGCGCTGTCCGACCCGGCCGGCGGCGAGCCGTTCGAAGTAGTCCTGCCAGGCGCGCATCGCGCGGTGGCCGAGCAGCAGCATGGTCGGCAGGTTGACCGCGAGCATGAAGCCCAGCGCGACGGTGCTGACGGTGTCGAGTTCGACGTCGGTGCGGATGAAGCCCAGGCAGGCGGCGAATGCCAGGCCGCACCACAGCAGCCGGTAGGGCACGACCCAGCGGCTGCCGGCGAGATAGACCACGCCCTGTTCGCCGTAGTAGCTCCAGGTGATCATCGTCGAGATCGCGAACAGCCAGACGGTGATCGTGACCATCCACTGGCCCAGGCCCGGACGCACGGAATCGAAGGCTTTCGCCGTCAGCGTCGAGCCGGGGTAGTCGGCGAAGACGCCGGGTTCGACGATGCGCGGCGCTTCGGCTGCGACCAGCGGCCGCCAGACGACCGAGCGCGCGTCGCCGCTGCCGGCGATGTTGCCGAACAGCTTGCCGCGCGTACCGTCGGCATGACCGACGACGACGAACACCTGGTCGCCGGTCAGCAGCGACGGATCGGCGCCGGCCGGCAGCCAGTCGAGCGCCGGCGCCCACTGCTGCGGGCCGGCGGCGACCAGCGCCGGCGGTGTGTCCCAGCTCACCGCGGGACCGCGGTTCCACAGGCCGGTGATCAGGATGACCAGCGCGGTCATCGTGCAGACGACGATGGTGTCGATGAAGGGTTCGAGGCCGGCGACCACGCCTTCGGTGACCGGCTCCGGCGTCTTCACCGCCGAATGCGCGATCGGCGCCGACCCCAGGCCGGATTCCGACGAGAACAGCGCGCGCTTCATGCCGAAGATGAAGGCCGTGCCCAGGCTCGCGCCGATGAAGGCGCCGCCGGCCTCGGCCGGTGCGAATGCGCTGCGCAGGATCAGCGCGAAGATGCCGGGCACCCGATCGAGGTTCGCGCCGATCACGTACAGCGCCGCGAGCACGTAGAGGCCGCACATCACCGGCACCAGTACGCCGGCGATCTGGCCGATGCGGCGGATGCCACCGAGGATCACCGCGCCGACCAGCAGCGCCATGACCAGACCCGAGATCCAGGTCGGCACGCCGAAGTAGGCGCGCGCGATCTCCGACGCGTTCCAGGCCTGGAACATGTTGCCGCCGGTGATGCCGAACAGGATCAGCGCGACGGCGAACAGGCCGCCGGCGACCGCGCCGACGCCGGCGAGCTGCGGTCGCAGCTCGGCGAGGCCCTTCTTGCACACCCACATCGTGCCGCCGTGCGGGTTGGCGGGATCGTCGGTGTTGCGGTAGAGCAGCGACAGCGTGACCTCGGTCGATTTGAGCGCCATGCCGACCAGGCCGACCATCCACATCCAGAACACCGCGCCCGGCCCGCCGATGGATACCGCGATCGCCACGCCGCCGATGTTGCCCAGGCCGACGGTCGCCGACAGCGCCGCCGACAGCGCCTGGAAGTGCGACAGCGCGCCCTTGCCCTGACCCGAGACGCCGGGCACCCGGCCGCGGACCAGCTGCACGCCATGGGTCAGCGAGCGCCACTGGCCGAAGCGGCTCCACACGGTGAACAGCAGGCCGATGCACAGCAGGCCGAGCAGCGTCGGTACGCCCAGCATCACGGCATTGATCGCGTCGAGCGCGGCGAAGAAGGCGTCCATGAGGGCGGTCCGCGGTGGTTTACTTCAGCAGCGAGGACAGCAGGATCCAGAGGATGCCCAGCGGCGCGACATAGCGCAGCACGAACAGCCATAGCGGCGACCACGGCTGGTGCAGCTTGCCTTCGTTGGACAGATGGTGCGCTGCCGGCTGCGCCCACGCCCAGCCGACGAACAGCGCGGTCAGCAGCCCGCCGATCGGCAGCAGCAGGTTGTTCGACAGGAAGTCCATCAGGTCGAACCAGGTCTTGCCGAACAGCGTGAAGCCGTTCCACAGGCCGAAGGACAGCGAGGCCGGCACGCCGAGCAGGAAGCAGACGCAGGCGGCGACGATCACCGTGCGGCGGCGGTCGAGGCCGTGCTCGTCCACGAAATACGCGACCATCGGTTCGAGGATGGACACGGCCGAGGTCAGCGCCGCGATCGCCAGCAGCGTGAAGAACAGCACACTGAACACGGCACCGAAAGGCATCGACGCGAACACCGCAGGCAGCGTGATGAAGGTCAGGCCGGGGCCGGCGCTCGGGTTGAAGCCGAAGGCGAATACCGCCGGCAGGATCATCAGGCCGGCGAGCACCGCGGCGCAGGTGTCGAGCAGCACGACGGTCAGCGCCGCCGATGGCAGGTTTTCCTGTTTCGACAGGTAGGAGCCGTAGGTCAGCAGCGTGCCCATGCCGATCGACAGCGAGAAGAACACCTGCGAGATCGCGTCGTAGAAGGTGCGCGTGCTGACCTTGCTGAAATCCGGCACCAGGTAGAACGACAGGCCCTGTGCGGCGCCGGGCAGCGTCAGCGCGCGCGCGACCAGGACCAGCAGGATCACGAACAGCGCCGGCATCAGGATCTTGTTCCAGCGCTCGATGCCGCGGGCGATGCCGCCGACGACGATCCACGCCGTCAGGCCGATGAACAGGCCGGCATAGACGATCGGCGCGACCGGGTCGGACACGAAGGCGCCGAACGCCGCTTCCAGCACCTTCGGATCGGTGCTGTGCAGGCCGCCGCGCAGCGACTGCACGATGTAGGCGAGCGTCCAGCCGGCGACGACGATGTAGAACGACAGGATCGCAAAGCCGGTGAACACGCCGAGGAAGCCGACACCGGCCCAGCGCGCGCCGCCGAGTGCGCGGAACGCGCCGACCGGATTGCGCTGTGCGGTACGGCCGACCACCATCTCGGCCAGCGCCAGCGACACGCCGAACGCGACGATGATGCCCAGGTAGATCAGCAGGAAGGCGCCGCCGCCGTTGGTGCCGGTGATGTACGGGAAGCGCCAGACATTGCCGAGGCCGATCGCCGAACCCGCCGCGGCCATGATGAAGCCGAAACGGCTGCCCCAGTTCTCCCTGCCGACACTCATTCCGTATCCCCCGGTAAGAAGGGCGGATTATGCCGGACTCGGCTGCAGTGTCTCAGCGGGAACGCCCTCAGAGCCGTCCGAAAAGAAAGCCCGGCGCGCGGCCGGGCTCGTTGCTCTTGCATTTCAGCAGCGCCGTGTTGCCATCCATGGCCGGGCGTTCGCCGGGCCTAAAGCGCCACCGGCGCTCCGGCGTCACTCCGGCTCACCCCTCAACGATTGCGACCACGCCCTGGCCGCCGGCGGCGCAGATCGAGATCAGGCCGCGGCCGCCGCCGTTCTGGCGGATGATCTTGGCCAGCGACGCGAGGATGCGGCCGCCGGTCGCGGCGAAGGGATGGCCGGCGGCGAGGCTGCCGCCCTTGACGTTCATCTTGCTGCGGTCGATGGTGCCCAGCGGCTGGTCGAGGCCCAGGCGCTCCTTGCAGAACTTCGGGTCTTCCCAGGCCTTGAGCGTGCACAGCACCTGCGCGGCGAAGGCTTCGTGGATCTCGTAGAAGTCGAAGTCCTGCAGCTTGATGCCGGCGCGGGCGAGCATGCGCGGCACCGCGTAGGCCGGGGCCATCAGCAGGCCCTCCTTGCGGCCGCCGGCGAAATCGACCGCCGCGGTTTCCATGTGCGTCAGGTAGGCCAGCGGCTTCAGCCCGCGCGACGCGGCCCAGTCCTCGGAGGCGAGCAGCACCGCGGAGGCGCCGTCGGTCAGCGGCGTCGAGTTGCCGGCGGTCAGCGTGCCCTGGCCGGACTTGCGGTCGAAGGCCGGCGCCAGCGACGCGAGCTTCTCCAGGGACACGTCGGCACGCAGGTTGTTGTCGCGCTCCAGCCCGGCGAAGGGCACGATCAGGTCGCTGAAGAAGCCTTCGTCGTAAGCCTTCGCGGCCTTCTGGTGCGATTCGAGCGCGAGCAGGTCCTGGTCCTCGCGGCGGATCTTCCATTCCTTGGCCATGACCTCGCAGTGCTGGCCCATGCTCATGCGCGTGCGCGGTTCGCCGTTGGTCGGAATCGCCGGCGCCAGCATCGACGGACGGAACTTGGCCAGTGCCTTGAGGCGCTGCGTGCCGGTCTTGGCGCGGTTCACTTCGAGCAGGATCTTGCGCAGCTTGTCGTTGACCTCGATCGGCGCGTCGGAGGTCGTGTCCACGCCGCCGGCGATGCCGGACTCGATCTGGCCGAGCGCGATCTTGTTGGCGACGTTGATCGCCGCCTGCAGGCCGGTGCCGCAGGCCATCTGCACGTCGGACGCTGCGGTATCGGCGGACAGCCCCGACGACAGCACCGACTCGCGGCACAGGTTGAAGTCGCGCGAGTGCTTGAGCACCGCGCCGGCCTGGACCTCGCCGAGGCGCTCGCCGTGCAGCTGGAAGCGGTCCACGACGCCCTTCAACGCGGCGGTCAGCATGTCCTGGTTGGATTTGGTCGCGTACGCGGTGTTGGAACGCGCGAACGGGATGCGCGCTCCGCCGAGAATCGCCACCTTGCGGCCGTAGGGTTTCATCGGATGCTCCTGAGGAGGGGGAAAGGGAACCTGCGCCGATTATCCGGCGCGCCTGTGACCGTGGCTATTGCCGGTGCGCCAGGTGCATCCGCCTGCCGGCGAACCGCGCGGGCTGAACTCAGCCGGCCGGGCGACCGGCGGGCGGGTCGGGGAACAGGCGGCGTGGAATCCAGATCAGGTAGGCGACCATCCCGAACAGCTCGACCAGCGACTGGATGACGATGACGACCGCCGCGACCTCCCAGCCCGGCGGCAATGTCAGCGCGAACGGCAGCACGACGAAGGAATTGCGCGTGCCCAGGCTGAAGGCGAGCGTCCGCCCCTGCGGTGCCGGCAGGCGGAACAGCGTGGCGAGCCGGCGCGCGAGCAGCGCCGCGAGGAGCAGGTATGCCGCGAACAGCGGCACGACGCGCGGCACGGCGGCCAGCGCCGTACCCAGCGCCGCGACCTGCGCGCCGGCGATCAGGAACACGACCAGCGCCAGCAGCGGCACCGGCCACCATGCCAGCGTCTCGCGCACAGCCGCGCGCTGCGGCCGCGCCTCGATCCAGCGTTCGCTCAGCGCCGCGGCGGCGAGCGGCAGCAGCACGATGGCCAGTGCCGGCGCGGCCCGTGCGGGCGTCAGTGCGCCGGTCACGCCGGCACCGCCCATCAGCCACAGATAGACCGGCAGCAACAGCAGCTGCAGCAGCAGGTTGAGCGGCGTCACCGCGATCGCGCGCGGCGTGTCGCCGCGCCCCAGCTGCGAAAAGGTGATGAACCAGTCGGTGCAGGGTACCAGCAGCACCAGCAGCACGCCCAGGCGCAGCGCCGGATCGGGCGGCAGCAAGGATGCGAGCGCGGCGACGACGAGCGGGACCAGCACGAAGTTGCCGGTCAGTGCCGCCGCCACGAAGCGGTGATCGGCGAAAGCCGCCCGCAGGTGCAGCAGCGGCACCTGCACGAAAGTGGCATAGAGCAGGACCATCAGGGCCGGCCAGAGCAGCGCCGCCAGCGCCGGCGCGCTGCCGGGCAGCGCGCTGCCGGTCAGCAGTCCCGCGGCGATCGCCGCGAGGTAGATCCAGACCTGCCCACGCTCCAGGTCCAGCCGGGTCATGGCGGTGCCATCAGGTGCAGCCGGTCTTCGCGCAGCACCGCCGGTACGCTGCCGCCCGGCGACAGGCGCAGAACTTCGGTCAGCCGTGCGGAGACCTGAAAGTGCAGCATGGCTTCGACACCGGGCAGCCGCGCGTCGATGCGGACCTCCTCGCCCATCGGCAGCAGGCGGACGAGGCTCAGCTCGACGCGATTCGGGCCGTCGGGCAGGGCGCGGTCGGTGATGCCGGGCAGGCGGATGGCGCCGTCGGGCAGCACGCAGTCGAGCGGCTTTCCCGGTGCGAATTCCGGGCGGTATCGGCTGGCCAAGCGCAGGCCGCCGATCCCGATCCAGCTGCGGTCGGCCGCCGCGTCGTGTTCGATCAGCCGGCCGCCGAACACGTTGCGCAAGCCCATCAGGCGCGCGGCGACGGCGCTGACCGGCCGAGCCATGACCTCGTGCGGCACGCCGGTCTGCAGCGTGCGGCCCTGATCGAGCAGGCTCATGCGGTCGGCGAGCAGCAGCGCCTCGGTCAGGTCGTGCGTGACCATGACGACCGGCAGGACCAGCTCCTGCTTCAGCTCGGCCAGTTCCCCGTACAACGTCTCGCGCGTGGCGCGGTCCACCGCCGAGAACGGTTCGTCGAGCAGCAGGATCGAGGGCTCGCGCGCGAGTGCGCGCGCCAGGGCCACGCGCTGCTGCTGGCCGCCGGACAGCTCGGCGGGCCGGCGCGACGCCAGGCCATCGAGATGCACCTTCTCCAGCCAGGTGCGGGCGTGCCGTGCCCGTTGCCCGCGCGGCAGATGGCCCAGCCCGGCCTCGACATTGGCCAGCGCCGACAGGTGCGGGAACAGTCCGTAGTGCTGCGGCACGTAGCCGACCCGCCGCTGCTGCGGGCTCAGGTTCACGCCCGTCTGGGCATCGAACCACGGCCGCTCGCCGCAGCGGATCGAACCGGACGCCGGCCGCGACAGGCCGGCGATCATGCGCAGCAGCGTGGACTTGCCGCTGCCCGAGGGACCGACCAGCGCCAGCACCTCGCCGCCGCGGCAGCTCAGCTCGGCGTCGAACGGAACCGGCCGGCCCTGGCGGACCTGCAGCCGGAACTCAGAGCTGCGGCAGGACACGCCGCCTCCCGTAGCGCTGGCCGAGCGCGGTGGCGGTGGCCAGGACGGTCACCGAGAACAGCAGCAGCAGCAGCGACATCTGCCCGGCCGAGCGGAAGTCGAAAGCCTGCACGCGGTCGTAGATCGCGATCGCCACGGTCTTGGTCTCGCCCGGGATGCTGCCGCCGACCATCAGCACCACGCCGAACTCGCCGAGCGTGTGCGCGAAGGTCAGCACCAGGCCGGTCAGCACGCCGGGCCAGGCCAGCGGCAGTTCCACGCGCAGCAGCGTCCGCCAGAAACCCATGCCGCAGCAGGCGGCGGCATCGCGCACTTCGTCCGGGATGGTCTCGAAGGCACGCTGGATCGGCTGCACCGCGAACGGGATGTTGACGATCAGCGAGGCCACCACCAGCCCGGAAAAGTGAAACACCAGCGGCGCGCCGGTGAGACCCTCGATCCACTGGCCGATCGGCGAGCGGCCGCCGAGACCGACCAGCAGGTAATAGCCGACGACGGTGGGCGGCAGCACCAGCGGCACGGCCAGCAGTGCCTCGACCACGGCGCGGCCGCGGAAACGTCCATAGGCCAGCCCGCGGCCTGCGAACAAGGCGGCGGGCAGCAGCAGCAGCACCGTCACGGCGCCGAGTTGCAGCGTGAGCCTGAGTGCCTGCCAGTCCATCAGTCGGCCTCGTCCGGCAGCACGAAGCCGTAGCGGCGCATCACGCTGCGCGCGGCAGGCGCCTGGAGATAACGGTAGAACGACTCGGCGGTCGCGTCGGCGCGCTTCAACAGCACCATGCGTTGCTTCAGCGGTTCGTGCCACCCGGCGGGGATCAGGGCGTAGCGTCCCTGATCCTGCATCTGCGGCGCGCGCGCCAGCGACAGCGCGATGATGCCGCCGGCCGCCGAACCGCTGGTGGCGAACTGCGCCGCCTGCGAGACGTTTTCGCCGAACACCAGTTTCGGCCGGATCGCGTCCCACAGCCCGGCGTGGCGCAGGGCTTCCTCGGCGCGCCGGCCGTAGGGCGCGTGCTCGGGATTGGCGATGGCGAAGCGCGCGATCCGGCCGGCCCTGAGCGCCTCGGCGAGGCCCTTGAGTTCGCCGTCCACGGCCAGCTCCGACGACGGCGGCGCCATCAGCACGATGCGGCCGATCGCGTAGAGCGTGCCCGCATCGCGCGTGTAGCCGTCCTTGTGGAGCTGCAGGACATAGTCCTCGTCCGCCGACAGATACATCGCATACGGGGCGCCATTGCGGATCTGCGTGGCGAAGGTGCCGGACGAGCCGAAGCTCAGCTTCACGCGCTGCCCGCTGTCCGCTTGGAAGGTGGCCGCGATGTCCTCCAGCGCGAACTTGAGGTCCGCGGCGGCGGCCACCACCGGCACTTGCTGTGCGAACAGTGCGGGTGCCAGCAGCCCGGTGGCGAGCAGACACAGCAGTCGGGCCATGGCGTGTCTCATCGGAAGCTGTACGTGGCATCGAGATAGGCGTAGGTCGTATCGCCGTAGCCGTTCGCGTTCGGCGCATCCTTCAAGAACGGTCCGCGCGCCAGCACGGCGACGCCGGCGTCCAGCCGCAGGGTCTCGGCGCTCAGCCAGTGACGGACATTGAGTTCGAACTGGTGGCCGGCGAAGCGGCCAGATGCGCCGCTGGCATCGCGCACGCCGGTGCCGGAGAAGCCGTCATGGCGATCTTCGAGCCAGAGCGCGCGCCAGGCGACGAAGCCGTCCCAGCGCGCATCCGGCCGCAGGTCCAGCCGCAGACCGGGCGACAGCAGGTTGGCGCGCGCGATTGCACCGTAGAGGCTGGTCGGTCCGTACTCGCTGCGTCGCGCACCGAATAAGGTATCGAAGCGCTTGTAGGTGTGCGGACTGCGACCGTCGCCGCTGGCCACGTCGAGGAACAGCGCCCCCCGTGGCGATGCGGATGCGGGGAGGCAGTGGCCGACTTCGGCGTGCAGGAAATAGGCTGACACGTCGAGATCCCGGGTGTCGCTGTCGGCGCTGGAGGCGCGCGCCTGCCCGGTCTGCCAGGCGAATTCCAGGTCGTAGTCCGTCTGCCCGATGCGGCTGGTGCGATAAAGGCGAAGCCCCGGCGTCCACAGGCGGCGGTTGCGCGTGGGGTGGCCGTCCGCATCCCGCTCCAGCAAGCCGTAGGCGTAGAGTTCCGCGCTGCCACCTCCGAGTCCGGGGCGGGTCCAGGAGCCGCCGAAGAACTGCAGGTCGGGACTTTCGCGGTCCCATTCCACGCCGTTGTGCTCGATCCCCAACCGATCGCTCGGCAGGCGCGTGTGCGGCATCGTCCAGAACAGGGTCAATGACCGGTCCGCGCCGATCTCGCCATCGAATCGCAGCCCGGTGAACGCATTGGTCGTATTGCGGAAGCGGTTGCGCGCGACCAGCCGCCGCGAACCGACGTCCATCGTGAAGCGGCCCGCCGTGAGGCGGGATTCGTGCAGACCCGCCCAGCCATGGCCGGGTGTATACGCCGCGTACAGTTGCGCGAGCTCGAGGGCATTGACCTCACTGGTGCCGGCTGCCGAGCGTTCCTGCTGGCCGTAGGCGCGGCTGTCGAACAGCTCGCCGCCCCAGCGCCACGGGGCGCGCGCGTACTCCGCGAACAGCGTCGTGCGTAGCGACAGCAGTCGGTCGTGTTCGGCGAGGCCGGGGCGGAAGGTGTTGTCGATGGTCTCCACGCGCACGCGCAGGCTGCCGTCGAGGATCCACGCCGGAGGCGGTCCGGTTGCGCCTTGCGCCCACAGCGGCCCAGCCGCCAGCAGCGTCACCAAGGTGGTGGCGAGTCCCCTTCCGGTCATGTCCCGTGCGCTGATCCGCGATATATACAAAACTATATAACGGCAGTCGCGGTCGGCGCCAGGTTTGCCGGTGCGGCAAGCGCCTCTCAGAGTTTGTGACGTTCTCGACGCAGCGCGCCACAGCGATGTAGATGCGGATTTGCAGCGGCTAAATCGGCTTTCAGCACGCCTACGCTGCCCATTTTCGGCCTCCGGTGAGTCGAAATTGGGAGTTCGAGAAATGCGGTTGATTTACTCACAGCCTCTCAGTCGAGGCGGACGAGAATCACGCTGGCGGCGTTGAACATCGCGGTGGCCGGCTCGCCCTTCCTGAGGCCGAGATCCTTGAGGCCGGTGTTCGAGACGATCGCGGCGATCGCCAGGCCGCTATCGAGGGCGAGCACGACTTCGGAATTAACCGCGCCCTTCTGCACGCGGGCGACGGTGCCGCCGAGCTGGTTGCCGGCCGAACAGCGTCGCGCGTCCGGCGCGCCGGACGCCAGCAGCACCCAGGATGCCTTGATCAGCGCGGTCAGCGGCACGCCCGTCTTCAGGCGCATCGTGTGTGCGCTGCCGTGCGTCACGGTCGCGAACAGGCGCTGGCCGCCGGCGATCTCCAGCTCGACCTCGTCGTTGACGGTGCCGCGGCGCAGCGCCGTGACACGGCCGACGAACTGGTTGCGCGCACTGCTGAGCATGGCGATGCGGCCGAGCACCGGCAGGTCGCGCGCGGCGCTGGCGTGCTCGCGGCCGATGCGGGCCACCAGTCCGCGCTGACCTTCGAGCAGCTTCTCGTACATTGCCAGCAGTTCCCGACCGCGCGGCGTGAGCCATGTGCCGCCGCCGCCCCGGCCGCCGGTCGTGCGCGTGACCAGCGTGCCTTCGGCGAGATTGTTCATCGCCTCGACCGCGTCCCAGGCGCCCTTGTAGCTGAAGCCGGCCGCCTTGGCGGCCTTGACCAGCGAACCGGTTGCGGCGATTGCCTGCAGCAGGGCGAGCCGCCGCCGGCCGCCGACCGGCCCGCCGACGGATGCGAACAGCGCCTCGTCACTGGCGTCGCTGGGTTGGTTCATCGATGCCTCCAGGACGTGCAAGTCGTCTGCAGCCGGATCGTCACGGACGGCGGCCGCGGCATACGGTTCTGCACGATACCGGGCGGGCGTTCGCCGATGAAGGCCCCGGACCTGCGGCCGCGGCCGGTGACCCGGAAGCGCGCGTCGCTCATGAGGCGGCGTGCGCGCGGATCAGCGCGGTGAAACGCGCACCGTACTGGGCCAGCTTGCGGTCGCCGACGCCCGGGATGCGCGCGAAGGCGTCGAGGTCCTGCGGCCGATCCTCGGCCATCGCGCGCAGGCTGGCGTCGGTGAAGATCACGTAGGGCGGCACGCCGGCCTGTACCGCCAGTTGCTTGCGCAGCGCGCGCAGCGCCTCGAACAGCGCGTCGTCGGCCGGCAGCGACGCCGGCGCCGCGGTGCCGTGTCGCGGCTTGCGTCCGGCCGCCCGGCGCGGCGGAGGCGCCGCCACTTCGACGCGCCGCTCGCCGCGCAGCACCGCGCGGCTGGCCGCGTTCAGCTGCAGCACCGGGTAGCCATCCTGGGTCTCGTCGATCAGGCCCTGGTGCAGCAGTGCACGCAGCACGACGCGCCACTCGTCCTGCGACAGTCCGCGGCCAATGCCGTAGGTGGACAGGTCGGTGTGGCCGTTGCGGCGGATCTTGTCGGTGTCGGCGCCGCGCAGCAGGTCGATCACGTAGCTGCCGCCGAAGCGCTGCTGGCGCTGCGCCAGGCGCGCGACACAGGACAGCAGCTGCTGCGCGGCGAGCGTGTGATCGACCCGCGTGCGCGGTTCACAGCAGTTGTCGCAGGCGCCGCACGGCGGCGTGAACGTCTCGCCGAAGTAGCGCAGCTGGATGCTGCGCCGGCATTCGCTCGACTCGGCGTAGTCGAGCACCTGGCGCAGTTGCTGGCGGGCGATGCGCTGCTCGTCCTCCAGCGGCGCGCCGGTGTCCGGGTGCGTCTTCTGTCCGATCAGGAACTCGGCGGTGCGGATGTCACCGGCGCCGAAGTAGAGCGTGCAACGTGCGGGGGCGCCGTCGCGGCCGGCGCGCCCGGCCTCCTGGTAGTAGCCCTCGATGGTGCGCGGCAGGTCGTGGTGCACGACCCAGCGCACGTCCGGCTTGTCGATGCCCATGCCGAAGGCGATGGTCGCGACCATCACCTGCACGTCGTCGCGGATGAAACGCTCCTGGTGCGTGCGGCGCGTGTCGGCGTCGAGACCGGCGTGGTAGGGCAGCGCAGCGACGCCGTCGCCGCGCAGCTTCGCGGCCAGCTCGTCGACGCGCCTGCGCGACAGGCAATAGACGATGCCGGACCCGCCGCCCCGCGCCTGTTCGAGCAGTTCGCGGTAGCTGTGGCGGTCCTTGGGGCGCACCGCGTAGTACAGGTTCGGCCGGTTGAAACTGGCGACGTGAACCGCCGCATCACGCAGCTGCAGCTGCGTGCCGATGTCGCGGCGCACGCGCTCGGTCGCGGTCGCCGTGAAAGCCCAGCACGGCAGCTGCGGAAAACGCGCCCGGAATGCGGCGAGCTGGCGGTATTCGGGGCGGAAGTCGTGTCCCCACTCGGACACGCAGTGCGCTTCATCGACGACCAGCGCCGACAGCCCGGCCTGCTGCTGCAGCTGTGCAACAAATCCGTCGAGGAAATCCGGCAGCAGCAAGCGTTCCGGGGCCACGTAGAGCAGTTTCACGCCGCCGGAGAGCAAGGCTTGCTGGCGCCGGCGGGCCTCGGCAGCGTCGAGGCTGGAGTTGAGGAAGGTCGCGGCGATGCCCATGCCGTCGAGCAGGCGCACCTGGTCCTGCATCAGCGCGATCAGCGGCGACACCACCAGCGTCACGCCGGACCGCAGCAGCGCCGGCAGCTGGAAGCACAGGGATTTGCCGCCGCCGGTCGGCATGATCGCGAGCAGGTCGCGGCCGGCCAGCGCGTCGCGCACGATCGCTTCCTGACCGGGGCGGAAGTGCTCGAAACCGAAGCGGTGCTTGAGCGCTTCGTGGATCGCGTCAGCAGTCACCGCACCGGGATTCAGGTCTCCTGCGACCACTCGGCGAGGATGTGTTCGAGGTAGTGGATGTGATGCAGGCCCTGCGCGAACACCTCGTCGGCCATGATGCGGCGCTGCAGCGGGATGTTGACGTGGATGCCCTCGATCACCATCTCGGCGAGCGCCTGGCTCATGCGCGCGAGCGCGGTGTCGCGGTCGCGGCCGTAGGCGATCAGCTTGCCGATCATCGAGTCGTAGTGCGGCGGCACGCGGTAGCCGGCGTAGCAGTGCGAGTCGATGCGGATGCCCGGGCCGCCCGGCGCGTGGTACTTCCGGATCTCTCCCGGCGATGGCACGAAGCTGCGCGGGTGTTCGGCGTTGATGCGGCACTCGATCGCGTGGCCGCGCATTTCGATGTCGCTCTGGCGCAGGCGCAGCGGCTCGCCGTCGGCGATCTGGATCATCTCGCGGATCAGGTCGATGCCGGTGACCATCTCGGTCACCGGATGCTCGACCTGGATGCGCGTGTTCATCTCGATGAAGAAGAAACGGCCGTCCTCGTAAAGGAACTCGAAGGTGCCGGCGCCGCGGTAGCCGATGCGCTTGCAGGCCTCGACGCACAGGCCGCCGACTTCGGCGCGCTGCGCCGGCGTGATGCCGGGCGCCGGGGATTCCTCGACGACCTTCTGGTTGCGCCGCTGCATCGAGCAGTCGCGCTCACCCAGATGGATCGCGTGGCCCTGGCCGTCGGACAGCACCTGGAACTCGATGTGCCGCGGCGTCTCCAGGTACTTCTCCATGAACACGCTGCCGTCGCGGAACGCGGCCTGCGCCTCGCTGCGCGCGAGCTGGATCTTCTGGATCAGCTCGCTCTGGCTGTGCACGACGTGCATGCCGCGTCCGCCGCCGCCGGCCGCCGCCTTGATCAGCACCGGATAGCCGACCCTGGCGGCGATGTCGATGCAGGTCTGTTCGTCGTCCGGCAGCACGCCGTCGGAACCGGGCACACAGGGCACGCCGGCCGCGATCATCGCCGCCTTGGCATTGGTCTTGGAGCCCATCAGGCGGATGGTTTCGGGTCGCGGGCCGATGAAGATGAAGCCGGACTTTTCCACCGACTCGGCGAAGTCCGCGTTCTCGGACAGGAAGCCGTAACCCGGGTGGATCGCGTCGGCCTGCGTGACTTCGGCGGCCGAGATGATCGCCGCCATGTTGAGGTAGCTGCGGGCAGCCTGCGCCGGGCCGATGCACACGGCCTCGTCGGCCAGCGCGACGTGTTTCTGCTCGCGGTCGGCGGTGGAATAGACCGCCACGGTCTTGATGCCGAGCTGGCGGCAGCAGCGCAGGATGCGCAGGGCGATCTCGCCGCGGTTCGCGATCAGGATCTTCTGGATGTTCTTCATGGGGAGGAACCGCGTCCGGTGGCGCTTCCTCTCACTCGATCGCGAACAGCGGCTGGTCGAATTCGACCGGCTTTTCGTTCTCGACCAGGATCTCGACGATCACGCCGGCCTTGTCGGCTTCGATCTGGTTGAGCATCTTCATCGCCTCGATGATGCACAGCACCTGGCCGACCTTGACCGTCTGGCCGACCTCGACGAAGGCCTTGGCGCCCGGCGACGGCGCGCGGTAGAAGGTGCCGACCATTGGCGCGCGCACGATGTGCCGGTTGTCCGTCTTGGCCGCGGTGGGCGGTGCGGTGGGTGCGCCGGCCGCGGCGGCCGCGGGTGCGGGCGTCGGGGCGGCGGCGAGCGCGGGAACCGGCGGCGGCAGGTACGGGACCGGCGCGGCGGCCGCGAGCGTCTGCCGGCTGATGCGCACCGACTCCTCGCCCTCGCGGACTTCCAGTTCGGAAATGCCGCTCTGTTCCACCAGCTCAATCAAGGTCTTGATCTTGCGCAAATCCATTGGGCCCCCCGAGGGCTTCAGTTCTTGGCCGTGAGGCGTTCATTCGCGGCGAGCAGGGCGAGGCGGTAGCCCAGCGGCCCGCAGCCGACGATGACGCCTGCGGCGATGTCGGACAGGTACGAGTGCCGGCGGAAAGGCTCCCGCGCGTGCACGTTGGACAGGTGAATCTCGATGAACGGGAGGGCGACGCCCAGCAGCGCGTCGCGCAGGGCGATGCTGCTGTGGGTGTAGGCGCCGGGATTGATCAGGATGAACTGCGTGCCGTCGCCGCGCGCCTGCTGGACGCGGTCCACCAGCGCGCCCTCGTGATTGCTCTGGAAGCAGTCGAGCGCGTGCCCCAGCGCATGCGCCTCGTCGCGCAGCTGCTGTTCGATGTCGGGTAGCGTGCGGCTGCCGTAAACGCCCGGTTCACGGGTGCCCAGCAGATTCAGGTTCGGTCCGTTGATCAGCAGCAGGCGGCTCAAGGTTCGGCTCGTGCACGAGGTCGCCGCATTCTGCACGAGTGGATCCGAACAATACAAGATGGGCGAAATTGGCCGCAGATCGCCGCAAAATCCTATGCAATCGAGGCTGGCTGCCGGTTCTGGCGCGTCACTGGCCGAGGTTCGAGGTAATCAGGCTTTCCAGCGCATCCCGCGACAGGCCGCCCAGTACGCGGTCGGCGATGCGGCCCTGCGGATCGATCAGCACGCTGTACGGCAGCGCGCCGCGATCATTGCCCAGCGCCTGCATCGCCGCGTCGGCCGCGGCGAAATCCGGCATCACCGGGTAATTGATGCCGAAGCGCGCGATCACCGGCGCGACGGCGTCGGCGTCGTCCAGTGCGGGGCCGAGAATCTGCAGGCCCTGCGCCGCGTAGCGGCGCTGCGCATCGACCAGCAGCGGCAGTTCGTCCATGCAGGGTGCGCACCACGACGCCCAGAAGTTCAGCAACACCCACCGGCCGCGCAGCGCGGCCAGCGCGTGCGCCTGGCCGGCAGCGTCCCGCAGCACCAGTGGCGGTGCCTCGCGGCCGATCAGCGCGGGGCTGCGGTCGATCCGCTGATAGGCGTAGAAGCCGGCGATGCCGGCCACGAGGGCCAGCGCGAGCACAGCGAATCCCTGGCGCATGCGGTGGTCGGTAGAAGACGGATCGACGTGTGCGGGTCAGCGGCAGGCGTCGAGCACCCACTGCAGATAGGGCGGATGCCCGCGGTCCAGATCGACCGCGACGATCTCCGGAAGTTCGTAGGGATGCAGCGACAGCACCGCCTCGCGCAGCGCGTCGAAGCGCTCGGCCGGGTGTTTGATCAGCAGCAGCACCTCGTCGTCGCGGCAGACATCGCCGTTCCAGCGGTACACCGAGCGCAGTCCGGGCAGGATGTTGACGCAGGCGGCGACGCGCGTGCGCACCAGCAGGTCGGCCAGCGCGTCGGCGGCGTCGGCCGGGCAGGTGACGAGGGCAAGGGCCACGGACATGCGTATATTGTGTCCCGCCGCGGCACGGACGACAAAGGCCGCGCACCGCCACACGACCCATTCGACGTGATCGAGATCCTGTTCCTGAGCGCGCTGCTGGTCGCAGGGGGCGCGAGCTACGGCCTGTGGTACTGGCGGCGGCAGGCGCGCGCGGCCCAGGCGCGGCTGCGCGAGACGCCGAGTGTGCCCGATCCGCGTGAGCGCGAGCGCATCGCGGCTGAGGAGCGCGCCAAGATCTTCCGTGACCTGCACGACGACATCGGCGTCAAGCTGCTGGCGCTGCTGCACACGGTCGGCGACGTGCGCCACGCCGACCTGGTGCGCTCGATCATCTACGACCTGCGCGACATCGTCTCGCGCTCGCGCCGCCCGCCGGGCACGCTGCTGGAGGTGCTGGCACAGATCCGCGACGAGATGGAGCAGCGTCTCGAAGCCTTCAACGTCGAACTCGGCTGGCGTCAGGATCCGGCGACGCCGGATGTCGCGGTGGTGGGCGCCAGCGCGCTCAACCTGTTCCGCATCATGCGCGAGGCGGTCACCAACGCGATCCGTCACGCCGGTGCCAGCACGATCGCGGTCAACATCGCCTGCCGGGAAAGGCAGCTGGTGTTCGAGATCGCCAACGACCGGCCCGGTCCGCGCCGGCCCACGCCCGCCGGCAGCGGTACACTGGGCATGCAGGAGCGCGCGGCCTCGCTGGGCGGCAGCGTGCGCTGGCTCAACGAGTCTTCCGGCGGCGTCAAGGTCGTCCTGGAAGTGCCACTGGATTCCTTGCAGGCGGTGACGTGAAAACCATCGAACGCGCGCTGGTCGTCGAGGACGTCGCATCGGCGGCGGCCTGGTTGTCGGGCCTGCTGCAGGACGTGTTCGCCTGCGAGATCTACATCGCCGCGTCGGTGGCCGAGGGCCGGCGCAAGCTGGCGATGTACCAGCCGGACCTCGTGCTCGTGGACCTGGGCCTGCCGGACGGATCGGGCATCGATCTGCTGCGCCACGCCGCGCAGGACTATCCGGACTGCCTGCGCGTGGTGACGACGATCTACGCCGACGACGACCACCTGTTCGCCGCGCTGCGCGCCGGCGTGCAGGGTTATCTGCTCAAGGACGAACCGGACGCCAAGGTGCGCCGCGCGCTGCGCAGCATCGCCGACGGCGAGCCGCCGCTGTCCTCGCTCGTCGCCCAGCGCATGCTCGCCGCGTTCGGCGCAGGGCCGCAGGTCGGAGCGGCAGACAGCGATGACAGCAACGACGGCAACCTGTCGCCGCGCGAGCGCGAAGTGCTCATGCTGATCGCCAAGGGTATGCGCCTGCCGGAGGTCGCGGAGATGATGAACATCAGCCGCAACACCGCCGCCGGCTACATCAAGTCGGTGTATCGCAAGCTCGGCGTGTCGTCGCGCGCGGAAGCGGCGCTCAAGGCCGCCAATCTCGGCCTGGTCTGATCCGCGCCGGACAGGAAACTCCTCATGGGCGGCGCCGGTCGCCGCCCTAAAATGCCGCCTCCCGCACGGAGGACGGCATGACGACCGAATCCACACCCGATTTCGTGTTCTCCGGAACCCCGCCGCCGCGCGACGCGGCGCGGACGGCGATCACCGCACACTACCTCGCCGACGAGACCGAGCTGATCAACCGCCTGCTCGGCATCGCCGGCCTGCCGGATGCGGCGGCGCAGGCGGTGACGGCGCGCGCGGCCGACTGGGTGACGCGCGTACGCCGGTTGCGCGACGAGCAGTCCGCACTCGACGCCTTCATGCAGCAGTACGACCTGTCGTCCGAGGAGGGCGTGCTGCTGATGTGTCTGGCCGAGGCGCTGCTGCGCATCCCCGACGACGAGACCGCCGAGCGCCTGATCGCCGACAAGCTGGCCAACGCCGACTGGGAGGCGCATCTGGGCGAGAGCGACTCGCTGTTCGTCAACGCGTCCACCTGGGGCCTGATGCTGACCGGGCGCATCGTCAAGCTGTCGCCGCAGACCACCGGCAATTTCCGCGCCGCGATCAACCGCATGATCGGCAGGTCCACCGAACCGGTGATCCGGCTGGCGATCCGCCAGGCGATGCGGCTGATGGGCTCGCAGTTCGTCATGGGGCGCACGATCGAGGAGGCGCTGAAGAACGCGCGCTCGCGCGAGCAGCGCCGCTATCTGCATTCGTTCGACATGCTGGGCGAGGCCGCGTTGACTGGCGCCGACGCCGAGCGCTACTTCGAGGCCTATCGCCAGGCGATCGGTGCGATCGGTGGCCACGCCGACGCGACGCGCGAGGCGCCCGTGTTCCAGCGCCCGAACATCTCGGTGAAGCTGTCGGCGCTGCATCCGCGCTACGAGTTCGCGCAGCGCGAGCGCGTGCTGCGCGAACTGGTGCCCAGGCTGCTGCAGCTGGTGCAGCTGGCCAGGGCGCACAACATCGGCCTGACCGTCGATGCCGAGGAGGCGGACCGCCTGGAGCTGTCGCTCGACGTGTTCGAGGCGGTATTCCGCGACGAGTCGATCGGTTTGTGGGAAGGCTTTGGCCTCGCCGTGCAAGCCTTCCAGAAGCGTGGGCTGTTCGTCGTCGAGTGGCTGGAGCAGCTGGCGCGGACCGTCCAGCGGCGCATCCCGGTGCGCCTGGTCAAGGGCGCGTACTGGGATACCGAGGTCAAGCGGGCGCAGGAAGCGGGCCTGCCCTCGTACCCGGTGTTCACGCGCAAGGCCAACACCGACGTCGCCTATCTGGCCTGCGCGCGCCGCCTGCTCGCCGCGCGCGACCTGTTCTACCCGATGCTGGCGACACACAACGCGCACACGATCGCCGCGGTGCAGGCCTACGCCGGCGATACGGCGAACTACGAGTTCCAGCGCCTGCACGGCATGGGCGAGGCACTGTACGAAGTCGTCGGCGAGGACCTGCCGGTGCCCTGCCGCGTCTATGCGCCGGTCGGCTCGCACGAGGACCTGCTGCCCTACCTGGTGCGGCGCCTGCTGGAGAACGGCGCCAACACCTCCTTCGTCAACCGCATCTTCGACGAGCAGGTACCGGCCGAGCAGCTGGTCGCCGATCCGGTCGCAACGGTCGCCGCGCTGGCGGTCAAGCCCAACCCGGCGCTGCCGCTGCCGCCCGATCTGTACGGCGCGACACGGCGCAACTCGCAGGGCCTCAATCTGGCCGACGAGAGCGTCCGCCTCGTTCTGCGCGATGCGCTGCGCGGCTTGCCCTTGACGGGACGGGCGCAGTCGCTGCTGGCCGTCGGCAATGCCGACGGCGAACGCCACACCGCCAGTTCGCCGGCGGATCGTCGGCGCATCCTCGGCGAATGGAGCGCCTGTCCGACCTCGCGGTGCGCGGACATCATCGAGGCGGCGCTGCGCGCGCAGCCGCACTGGAACGCGCGCGACGTCGATGCGCGCGCGGCGATCCTCGAACGCGCGGCCGACCAGCTGGAGCGGCGTGCCGCCGAGTTCATGCAACTGGCGATCCTCGAAGCCGGCAAGACGATTCCCGACGCCATCGCCGAGGTGCGCGAGGCGGTGGACTTCCTGCGCTACTACGCCGTGGCCGCGCGCCGTCTGATGGCGCGCCCCGAAACGCTGCCGGGACCGACCGGCGAGCACAACGAGCTGCAACTGCACGGCAAGGGCGTGTTCGTCTGCATTTCGCCATGGAACTTTCCGCTGGCGATCTTCACCGGCCAGATCGCCGCGGCGCTGGTCACCGGCAATGCGGTGATCGCCAAGCCCGCCGAGCAGACCGGTTTCATCGCCGTGCGTCTGGTGCAGCTGCTGTTCGACGCCGGCGTGCCCCGCGAGGTCCTGCAGCTGGCCCTGGGCGCCGGTGACCTGGGCGCGGCGCTGGTCGCCGACGTGCGCATCGCCGGTGTCGTCTTCACCGGCTCGGTCGAGGTCGCGCAGGCGATCAACCGGACGCTCGCGGCGCGGCGCGGGCCGATCGCGACGCTGATCGCCGAGACCGGCGGCCAGAACGCGATGATCGTCGATTCCTCGGCACTCCCCGAGCAGGTGGTCAAGGACACGATCCACTCCGCCTTCCTGTCCGCCGGCCAGCGCTGCTCGGCGCTGCGCGTGCTCTATCTGCAGGAGGACATCGCCGACAAGACCGTCGCGATGCTGCGCGGCGCGATGCGCGAGCTGGTGATCGGCGATCCGGCATTGCTGAGCACCGACATCGGTCCGGTGATCGACGCCGACGCGCGCGACCGGCTCGATGCGCATGCGGCGAAGATCACCGCGGCCGGCCGTCCGATCGCGCACCTGGCGCTACCGGACGCCTGCCGGAACGGCACTTACTTTGCGCCCTGCGCAGTCGAGATCGACCGCATCGAGCAACTCGAATCGGAAAACTTCGGCGCGATGCTGCACGTGATCCGCTACGCGCGCCGTGACCTGGATGCGGTGATCGACGCGATCAACGCCAGCGGTTACGGCCTGACGCTGGGCATCCACTCGCGCATCGAATCGACCTGGAAGCGCGTCCAGGCCCGCGCGCGGGTCGGCAACTGCTACGTCAACCGCGGCATGACCGGTGCCGTCGTCGGGGTGCAGCCCTTCGGCGGAGAGGGCCTGTCCGGCACCGGCCCGAAGGCCGGCGGACCGCATTACCTGTTGCGCTTCGTCAGCGAGCGCACGCTGACCGTCAACACCGCGGCGGTCGGCGGCAACGCCCGTCTGCTGGCGCAGAGCGGCTGACCGCGCCCGTCCGCGAACCTGTAAGCTCCTGTCGCCATGCCGCAAGCCCCCCGCGAATCGAACAAGCTGGTCCGCCTGCGCCAGCGTGACGAGCAGCCGTTCCAGCTGAAGGCCGACTGGCAGCCGGATGGCGACCAGCCGGCAGCGATCGCCGCGCTGGTGCAGAACCTGCGCGACGGGCTGACGCACCAGACCCTGCTCGGCGTCACCGGATCCGGCAAGACCTTCACGATCGCGAACGTCATCCAGCAGCTGCAGCGTCCGGCACTGGTGATGGCGCCGAACAAGACGCTGGCGGCGCAGTTGTACGGCGAGTTCCGCGAGTTCTTCCCGCACAACGCGGTCGAGTACTTCGTCTCGTATTACGACTACTACCAGCCGGAAGCCTACGTGCCGAGCACCGACACCTTCATCGAGAAGGACAGTTCGGTGAACGAGCACATCGAGCAGATGCGCCTGTCGGCGACCAAGTCGCTGATGACGCGGCGCGATGCGATCATCGTCGCGTCGGTGTCCGCGATCTACGGTTTGGGCGATCCGGAAAGCTACTTCCAGATGGTGCTGCACCTGATCAAGGGCGAGCGCCTCGACCAGCGCGACCTGATCCGCCAGCTGACCGCGATGCAGTACACCCGCAACGAAGTCGCGATCGAGCGCGGCACCTACCGCGTGCGCGGCGAGGTGATCGACATCCATCCGGCGGAGTCGGATGCCGAAGCGATCCGGGTCGAGCTGTTCGACGACGAGATCGAGTCGCTGAGCACCTTCGATCCGCTGACCGGCGAGGTGAAGCAGAAGCTGCCGCGTGTCACGGTGTTCCCGAAGACGCACTACGTCACGCCGCGCGAGCAGATGCTGGGCGTGCTCGACGCCATCCAGCAGGAAATGCGCGAGCGGGTGACGCACTTCCAGTCGGTCGGCAAGCTGCTCGAGGCCCAGCGGCTCGAACAGCGCACGCTGTTCGACCTGGAGATGATCCGCGAGATCGGCTTCTGCTCCGGTATCGAGAACTACTCGCGCTACCTGTCCGGGCGCGCGCCGGGCGAGCCGCCGCCGACCCTGCTCGATTACCTGCCGCCCGATGCGATCGTCGTCATCGACGAGTCGCACGTGACCGTGCCGCAGATCGGTGGCATGTACCGCGGCGACCGCAACCGCAAGGAGACCCTGGTCGAGTACGGCTTCCGCCTGCCGTCGGCGCTCGACAACCGGCCGCTGCGCTTCGATGAGTTCGAGCGCATCTGTCCGCAGACGATCTTCGTCTCGGCCACGCCCGGCCCGTACGAGCTGGAGAAGTCGCACGGTGCCGTCGTCGAACAGGTCGTGCGTCCGACGGGTCTGGTCGATCCGGACGTGGAGATCCGCCCTGCGGCCAGCCAGGTGGACGATCTGCTCGGCGAGATCCGCATCCGCGCCGACCGGCACGAGCGCGTGCTGGTCACGGTGCTGACCAAGCGCATGGCCGAGGACCTCACCGACTACCTGCACGAGAACGGCGTGAAAGTGCGCTACATGCACTCCGACGTGGACACCGTCGAGCGCGCCGAGATCATCCGTGATCTGCGTCTGGGTTTGTTCGACGTGCTGGTCGGCATCAACCTGCTGCGCGAAGGCCTCGACATTCCCGAGGTGTCGCTGGTGGCGATCCTGGATGCCGACAAGGAAGGCTTCCTGCGCTCGGAGCGCTCGCTGATCCAGACCATCGGCCGCGCGGCGCGCAATCTGCACGGCAAGGCGATCCTCTATGCCGACCGCGAGACCGACTCGATGAAGCGTGCGATCGGCGAGACGACGCGCCGGCGCGACAAGCAACTCGCCTACAACGCCGCGCACGGCATCACGCCCAAGGGTGTGCAGAAGCGCGTCGCCGACGTCATGCGCTACGGCTACGAGGATGTCGCCGGTCGTGCCCTCAAGGCGGCGGAGGTCAAGGCCCGGTACGACGTGCTGCCGCCCGAACAGATGGCGAAGCAGATCGCCAAGCTGGAGAAGGAGATGAAGCAGCTGGCGATGAATCTGGAGTTCGAGGCCGCGGCCGCCAAGCGCGACGAGATCCGCCGGCTGCGCGAACGCGCGCTGGTCAATGCCGCCTGAGCGGTTTCCTGTCAGGGGCCGGTCGGGATTTGCATGACCGATGCCGGAAGAATCGTCGGCATCGCGCCGTCGTCGGGGGACAGACGAACCGGTCGCGGCCGGGCACATTGGCGATCAGGAGTCCGATCACAGCCCCCTCAGGAGCCTTGCCGATGTCCTCGATCCGCCGCATCCCGGTACTGGGCCAGCCCTCCAGGTCCATTCCACTGAACCGCAGCGAACCGCAGCTGCCGGTGGCCCCGATGCCGATCCCGGCACGCGGTCCGCACCTCGGCGTCCCGGCAGACGTCCAGCGCGGCCGTTGAGGGCGCCGTCGCCCGTGCGCGACCGAAGTCGCGCTTGCGCGCATCCCACCTCGCCGGTATCCTTCGCGCCCCTGCACAAACCGCAGGCGCGTAGCTCAGCTGGTTAGAGCACCACCTTGACATGGTGGGGGTCGTTGGTTCGAGTCCAATCGCGCCTACCAAATCAAAGACTTAGGGAAGGGTTTCGCCCTTCCCGATATTTTTCCGAGAAGTTCCCGAAATGCCCGACCTTGGTTGGGCATTTTGTCGTTTTGTCCCGATGCGGTCGTTCGCACCGACGGCCGCGGATCGCGGCCTGCCCGCGCACGGGACGGATGTGGAGGCGGACTCCTCAGGCGCGGACCACGCGCCCGTCGCCGCGGAACTGGCCGCGGGTATCGACGATCAGCCGGGCATGGCGCGCCAGCAGCGCGTAATCGACCGCGCTGTGATTGGTGGCGATCAATACGAGATCGTAGTCCGGCAGCCGATCCGCGGTGATCGGCACGCTGGTCTTGTCGTATGCGCCGCGCCGGATGCGCGGGATGCGCGGGATCAAGGGGTCGTGGTAATGGACGTCCGCGCCCCGTTCCTCGAGCAGGTCCATCAGTTCGAGGGCCGGCGATTCGCGCAGGTCGTCCACGTCCTTCTTGTAGGCGATGCCGATCATCAGGACGCGCGATCCGCGCACGGCGCGGCCGGTGTCATTGAGGGCGTCCGCGACTTTCTGCACCACCCAGTGCGGCATGTGGCTGTTGATCTCGCCGGCGAGCTCGATGAAGCGCGTGTGCAAGCCGTACTCGCGCGCTTTCCAGGTGAGGTAGAAGGGATCGATGGGGATGCAGTGTCCGCCCAGTCCGGGGCCGGGGTAATAGGGCACGAAGCCGAAGGGCTTGGTCGCGGCAGCGTCGATGACCTCGAAGATGTCGATGCCCATGCGATCGGCCAGCATCTTCATCTCGTTGACCAGGCCGATGTTCACCGCGCGGTGGATGTTCTCCAGCAGCTTGGCCAGTTCGGCCACCCGGGGTGAGCTGACCGGGACGACGCGCTCGACGGCCTGGGCGTAGAGGATCTGCCCCAGCGCCAGGCAGGTCGGCGTGCAGCCGCCGACGATCTTGGGGATGTTGTGCGGTCCGTAGCGGGTGTTGCCCGGATCCTGGCGCTCGGGCGAGAACACCAGGAAGTAGTCCTGGCCTAGGGTCAGCCCGCTGTGGTCGAGCACGGCGCGCAGGTCCTCGTCGGTCGTGCCCGGATAGGTGGTGCTCTCCAGTGAGACGAGTTGCCCCGGACGCAGCCGCGCCGCGATCGCGCGGCCGGTGTCGAGCACGTAGCTCAGGTCCGGTTCGCGGTGGCGGTCGAGCGGGGTCGGGACGCAGATGAGCAGTGCGTCGGGTTCGTCCAGCCGCGAGAAATCGGTGGTGGCGCTGAGTCCGCGCTGCGTGGCCGCGACGACATCCGCGGCCGGCAGGTAGTTGATGTAACTCTGTCCCCGCTCGATGCGCGCGATCTTCTCCCGATCGATGTCGAAGCCGAGCACGCGGAAACCGCATTGCTCGAAGCGCAGCGCCAGCGGCAGGCCGACGTATCCCAGGCCAATGACTCCGATGACGGCGGTGCGATCCTGCAAGCGCTGTCGCAGGCTGCTGGCGGCCGCGGGGAGGTCGGGCATGGCAGTCGAGGACGAGGGGTCGCGTCAGGTCGGGACGTGATCGCCGTGGCAATCAAATGACATGCCATGGCTGATCGTGTCGCAGAATACCACGCCAGCAGCCCATGCCTGGGCTTGATTTGGCGCTCCTACCGGGATTCGAACCCGGGTTTAAGCCTTGAGAGGGCTCCGTCCTAGGCCTCTAGACGATAGGAGCGAGGGGTCTGCCGCAGCCGAGCCGGCCGCGAAGGGCGCGTATTATGGGTGCGTCGGAGCCGTTCAACAAGGGGCAGCCTCTTCCAATGACACATGAGCCTGAAGGGGGTGCGTGATTCCAACGTGAAGTGAGCCTGAAAGGCCGGCGGGGCGGCGGGATCATCGGAGGAT